>JAGQZQ010000060.1 GCA_020435415.1 Flavobacteriales bacterium | reverse complement strand
GATTCTCCGTCGCCGCTATTGGCAATCACGGTAATGAGTTCGGACATCTGTCTGATATACACCGGCACCTGATCCTCATCCCCCAATCCCTGGTGAGCGATGAACATCTTCACCACCACCCCGAGGTTTACCGCATACTCTTTTAAAACTGCCTCACCAAGGGTTACCGCTTCCGAAAAATTCTCGGAAGCAAATGCCTCATTGAATTGCTTCTCAGTTTCTGAAACGGTTACCGGATTATACTGATCTGAGTACGCCTGTCCATAGTAGAGGAACTTATAATGCTTGAAGGTCATGGTTGTATCCTGCTCCTGAAAACGCTTATACAGTATCGGGAAATAATATTCCGAGGTGGAATCCGTAGACAAAATCTCAATCTCACCAAAATTGATATTGGACACCTGTTGGGCAAACATATGCGCCGGAAACAAGCATGCGACAACGACGGAAACAAGGTACCTCATAACAGGATGATCAAATATTCTATGTTAACTATACGGGCAGGTTATTCATAAAATCCTTTAACGCTTCGAGCGTTGCCGGTACACTCGTGGCCTGTTTCTTGCCTTCCAATATCTTGGAGAGGCGTTCTGGCATAGGGACCTTTTCACCGGTCACCTCTTCTACCACCTCAGGAAATTTGGATGGATGCGCAGTTTCCAGGAAGAATCCCTGTGCACGGTTAGCAGACAAGGATTTCTTTAAGGCCAGGTATCCAACCGCACCATGTGGGTCAAGGCGATATCCGGTTTTATGAAAGACCTCCCCGATGGCTTTTCTGGTCATCTCATCAGAATACCGGTCTCCCGTGATCACTTCACGAATCTTTTCGATATCATTATTAAACAATTCCAGTATACGTTCGAAATTGCTTGGTGCGCCTACATCCATGGCATTAGAGATGGTCTTCACGGAAGGCCTGGGCGTATACACCGATGTTTCAAGGTACTCAGGAACCACATCATTGGCATTGGTGGCCGCAATAAACTTATCAATCTTCAAACCCATCCTTCGGGCCAGTAATCCTGCGCAAAGGTTTCCATAGTTCCCGCTTGGCACACACACGTAGGTCGGATCATCGGATGGCGGAAGTTGTCCGACGCCGTGAAAGTAGTAGATGGATTGGGGAATAAAGCGGGCGACATTGATAGAATTGGCACTGGTCATACGAAACGACTTCCGCATAAATGGATCATTGAATGCTTCCTTGACCATGCGTTGACAATCATCAAACACTCCATCAACCTCCAGGGCATGAATGTTGCCACCGAGGGTGGTTAGCTGTTTCTCCTGGGCCGGGCTTACTTTTCCCGAGGGATACAGGATAATCACCCGGATACCATCAACTCCGTAAAAGCCATTGGCCACTGCACTTCCGGTATCACCCGATGTGGCGACAAGCACGTAGGTATGTTGATCAGCACCCTTCACGTAATGGCCCAGCAAACGCGCCATAAACCGCGCGCCTATATCCTTGAAAGCCAGTGTGGGTCCGTGAAAAAGTTCAAGTGTCCGTATACCGTCATCCACATCTACCAGCGGGATATCAAAATCAAGTGCTTCAGAAGCGATATTTTGAACCTCATCGTCACTCAGACCGTCACCAAAAAAGGCACGAATGACCTCATATCCTTTCTCCTGTAAGGATACATTCTTAAGATTTTCAAAAAAAGAAGATGGTAAAACGGGAATTGATTCGGGCATGTACAATCCGCCGTCTCCGGCAAGCCCTTCCATGATGGCCTGTTCCTGACTCACCACATGTTGACGGTTTCGTGTACTGTAGAATTTCATCTTAACTCTTAATTCTTATTTCTTAATTCTAAATTACTTTATGATGCCTGGTCCATTCGGATTCACCCTGGACGCGTATGCTTCACAAGGGACTTTCAGGCGTTTGTATGTATTCTTCATGACCTCCGCCAGGTGATTGGCAGTCTGCATATCCTTTGCCAGTGCAAAGATCGAGGGCCCTGATCCGGAAATACTGCATCCCAGCGCACCTGCTTTCATGGCCTCCGCTTTCACCTCATCAAAACCAGGGATCAATATAGATCGCGTGGGTTCAATCACTACATCATAGAGAGACCTGCCGATCAATTCATAATCCGCCAGCATCAACCCAGCGACGAGTCCTGCAGTGTTTCCCCATTGTGTTACGGCATCCCGCAGACGAATGTCATTCCGCAGGATCTTGCGTGTATCTTCCGTCCGGACCTCAATTTGCGGATGGACCACAGCACAGAACAGTTTCGGAGGATACGGGATGGCAATCACATCCAGGGGCGTATAACTGCGCACAAGTGTAAACCCTCCCATCAGGGCTGGCGAAACATTATCCGCATGTGCGGTACCACTGGCAAGGCGCTCCCCTTCCATCGCAAACGGGATCAGGTCTTTTACGGAAAACGGCTTACCCAGCAACTCATTTGCTGCGAATACCGCACCTGCGGAACTTGCTGCACTTGACCCCAGTCCGCTGCCGGGTTTGATCTTCTCATGGATCGTTATGGTAAAGCCCTGATTACTGCCAAGTGCATCCAGCATACATTGAAGTGCGACACCAGCGGTATTTTTAGAAGGATCAAGAGGTATCTTCTTCTGGCTGGATGTGTTTTTTATTCTGATGCCGGGTGTTTTCTCAAGCCTGGCAGACATCCTGTCTCCGGGCCTTTCAAGGGCAAAGCCCATGATATCAAAACCGCACGCCACATTGGCGACGGTGGCCGGCACTTGAATATGAATCTCGTTCTTCATCAGGTCAATTATTAAACGCTAACCCTTACAATGTCTGCCAGAACACCGGCCGCGGTCACTGCCGCTCCGGCTCCGGCTCCTTTTACCACGAGTGGTTGGCTGGCATATCTCGAAGTGGTAAACAACACGATGTTGTCGCTTCCGTCGATATGATAAAAGGGATGATCGGAAGTATACTCTTTTAATGCGAGTACTGCCTTTCCCTTCTCATAGGTAGCCACATACCTCCATTTACATTTTCGTTTTTCCAATGCGCTTCTTTTCTCTTCAAACTCCTTATCATATCCTTCAAGCTCTTTGAAGAAACCGTCTACATCTTTGGCTTTCCGCACCTGTGCCGGCAAAAAGTGGTCTACTTTCACATCCTTCACCTCCAACTCGGCACCGCTTTCACGTGCAAGTATGAGAATTTTTCGGGCTACATCTGTTCCGTAAAGATCAATTCTGGGATCGGGTTCAGCATACCCCATCTCCCTGGCGACCTTCACTGTTTTGCTCAAACTGCTCTTGGGGCCAACGGTATTGAACAGGTAATTGAGTGTTCCTGAAAGTACTGCCTCGATCTTGTGAATTTTATCCCCACTCCGGATCAGGTCATTAAGGGTACTCACCACCGGAAGTCCGGCACCCACGTTCGTCTCGAAAAGAAAACGTGCACCCCTCAGGGCTGCGGTACGTTTCAGGGCCTTGTATTTTGCATATGCAGAAGAACAGGCGATCTTATTCGGTGTCACCACGGAGATACTCTGATCCAGGGCCTGCTCATAGACCGATGCCACCGTTTCATTGGATGTACAATCAACCAGAACGGAATTCCTGAGGTTACACGCGTACATCCGTTCCATGAACTTCTGGAAATCCGCCTTTTTTCCGTTCTTACTCAAAACCTCACTCCATTCTCCCAGCGCCACACCTTCCTTGTCAAAGATCATTTTCCTGGTATTGGTCAAACCCACAACCCTGAGTTCAAGGTGATGATTCTCCAGCAGGTATGCAGATTGTGAACGGATTTGTTCAAGGAGCGTTCCGCCGACGGTTCCCGTACCCACGATAAACAGGTTCAGGGTTTTCATATGGGAAAGGAAAAATCCTTCATGAATGACGTTGAGCGCTTTGGATATGTCCCTTTTTCCAACGGCCAGACTGATGTTCAACTCAAAAGACCCCTGGGCTATCGCATGAATATTGATACCGTTCCTGCCCAGCGAACTGAACAGCTTACCTGCCACACCCGGGATCCGCCTCATGTTCTCACCTACCACCGCGACAATAGACATCCCTTCTTCCACGCGCACAGCTTCGATGTGGCCCAGGGTCATCTCATTGCGAAACTCTTCTTCGATGGCTTCACAGGCAGTGGCAGTATCCGACGGGCGGACGGCAAAGTTGATCGAATGCTCCGATGAGGCCTGTGAGATCATAATCACACTCACCTTATGGCGTGCCAGTGCTCCGAACAACCTCATGGACACCCCTGCCACGCCGATCATCCCACTTCCGTGAAGGGTTAACAGGGACACATCGTCAATGGAAGATATGCCCTTGATCCCTACCTCGGTTGATGAAGTCTCTTTGCTCACCAGGGTTCCCGGAACATCCGGATTGAAAGTATTCAGAATTCTGAACGGAATTCCCAAATCCATCACCGGTTGTATGGATGGAGGATATACCACCTTGGCACCGAAGTGACTGAGTTCCATGGTCTCTTCATATGACAACCGGGGAACCGGAAAGGCTTTGGCCACTTTTCGCGGATCCGCAGTCATGATACCATCCACATCCGTCCATATCTCGAGTTCCGAAACCTTCAACGCCGCCGCCAGAATAGCTGCGGTATAGTCCGAGCCGCCCCTGCCTAACGTCGAAATATGGCCATCCTTGGTAGATGCGATAAAGCCAGGAACAACCTGGAGGCTTTTTTCATTTTTAAAGTGTTTCCTGATGAGGCGGTTGGTTGTGTTGAAGTCTACAGTGGCATTGCCATAATCATTCGCTGTTCGTATCAAAGAAGTCGCATCGGCGCATGCCGCATTAACACCGGCATTTTTAAGGGCTTCACTGATAATGTACGACGAGAGTCTTTCTCCGAAGCTAAGGATAAAGTCCTGTGTTTTGATGCTGAGCTCGCGAACCAGGTAAATGCCGTGAAGCACATCATCCAGTGCATTCAGCATCACCTTGGTATTGGCCAGGACCCTGCTTTGATCGGCCACCTTAACCAGATCCCTCACGGCCTGAAGGTGGCGAAGTTCAAGTTTTTCCAAATCGTTGCGATACGAACGATCCCCGGAAGCCGCCACCCGGCTTAAATTCAACAATTCATCCGTTACACCGCCGAAAGCGGAGACAACGACGACCACCTTTTCCTTTTTCATGCGGGACTTTACGATCCCTATCACCTTGTTGATGACTTCAGGCGATTTGACTGAAGTACCACCGAACTTTAATACGCGCATATTGAATTATATAAACTGTATCATTGAACTTATTTAGTCCACTGCCAAGTTATGGACGACAAACGTTATAGATGGATATATGATTCAGACCCCCAAAGGGGTAATCGTGAAGATAATGCCAGTGGTAGATACCACAGCTGCTGGCAGGATGCCGAAGGACGATATTGAAGCGTTGTATGGGGAGTAGTTTCTCATTTTTCTAACAAGCTGGGGCAAAGGTAATATTATTTCCGGATGGTCCATCCCAGGTATGTAACAATAAACCGTTAAATTAGGAAGTCCGTTATGTCTGATAAGATCATCCTTATAACAATGCGCTTTGGCCTGTTCTTTGATTCTATTAATTTTGATCGCATACTCAGGGAGGTTTTCCGGAGTTAAAAAAACGAAGTACATAAAAGTCCCGTACAAAAAACATCTTGAAAATATAAATCAGACCTATCCAATGAATACATTAATAAGGCTACTTGTTATTCTGTCAATGCCAACCCTGGCGCTTGGGCAGGGTTACAAGATATCCATGAGAGTTGAGGGGTTAAAAGACACCGTATGTTATCTCGGACACTATTATGGCAACAAGCAATATGTGATGGATACGGTAAATGTTGACTCGGAAGGGCGGTTTGTATTTGAGGGAGAAGAAGATCTTCCGGGAGGCATATATCTGGCGGTTATGCCGGGCAAGCAATATTTCGAATTCATTGTAACGGAACAGAAATTCAGCATGTCTACCACGAAAGCGAATGTGGTCAAGAACATGACGGTCAAAGACAGCTATGAGAACGAACGGTTCTATAAATACCTGAAGTTCATGGTTGAGAAACAGAAGGAAATCGACCCGATCAAAAAGGATTTAGAGAAGGCCAAGGAGGATGGAAAATCGACCAAGAAACTGGAATCGCAGCTAAAAAAGATCAATGAAGAGGTTCAGCAATACAAGCTCGATGAGATCAAGAACCACCCAAACGCCTTCATATCTAAAGTTTTCATTGCCTCAAGGGATGTTGAAGTTCCGGATCCACCAAAAGACAAATCCGGCCAGATAGACAGCACCTGGCGATACCGCTATTACAAGGAGCATTATCTGGATAATATCGATTTTAGCGATGACCGTTTGCTGCGCACCCCTATTTTCCATGAAAAACTGGAAACATACATCACCAAAATCACCATGCAAATGCCGGACTCCATTATCAAGGAAGCCGATCGGCTTGTAGCCCGTGCACGTGCGAACAATGAAGTTTTCAAATATGTGGTCCACTTCATCACCAACCACTACGAACGATCCAAATACATGGGCATGGATGCAGTGTTTGTGCATATGGCGCTCAATTACTACAACAAGGAAGATGCTTTCTGGGTAAGCGATGCACAATTGGTGAAAATCAAGGACAGGGCCACAACCCTTAACAGGCTATTGATCGGAAAAGTAGCACCTAACATTCTGATGAAAGACCTGGATGGCAAATACGAAACCCTTCACGAGGTAGATGCAAAGTACACGTTGCTCGTATTCTGGGACCCTGACTGCGGTCATTGCAAAAAGGCCATGCCTAAGATCAAGGCGACATACGAAAAGTTCAAGGGTGATGGATTGAAGATATTCGCCGTATGCACAGAAACCGAAGAAGAGAAATGGAAAAACTATATAGAAGAAAAGGGGCTTATGGAATGGACCCACGTTGCGGATCTCGAATTAAAAAACCCGTTCCGCGCGGTTTATGATATTAGCGCTACCCCTAAATTGTTCCTGTTGGATGAGAAGAAGGTCATTATCGCAAAGCAATTGGATGCGGAACAATTGGATGAATTCCTGATGAACCTGCTTAAGAAGAAGGATCAATAACAATTCTCTGGTCACGGTTTGGTTTCCACCTCAAAAAGGGAAAGTGAAATGTTCTTGCCGTCCTTGGTATAGAATATTTGACCGTAGTTGGTGATGATTTTCTTGTATTCTATTGCAACTCCTCCTTTCACAACCACGGTCACTTCCACCGTGTTATTCCTTTCCTGATAACTGTCCAGCTTATGCACGCCTTCACCAAGGTGACTATACTTACCATCGTTAACGGGTTTATCAACCGTTTTCACCTTCTCTTCCTTTGAGATATTCTCAATTTTTGCGAGCTGTGTTTTTGGGTATTCTTCGGAGGGTTTGATACTCAAAGCTTTTTGATACAGTGTTGTGGCTTTATCATAATCCTTGGCACCAAATGCTTTGTCTGCCGCTACGGTTGTATTACGATAATCCTCATCCAGTTTTTTCTTCCGTTCCGCCTCTGCCATTTCTTTCGCTATGCGTTCATTCTCCTCCTTCAACTTTGCTTCCGCCAATTTACCGTCAATTTCCTTGATCCGATCCTTGGGATACATTTCATACGGCTTTATGGATGTTGCTTCCAGGAATGCGCTTTTAGCTTCGTTGTACTTTTGAGAGGTCATCAGATCATCTCCGCGTTTCACTGCATCTTTATATTTCGCATCTTTTTCCGCTTCCGCATCCGCCAGGGCAGCCTGGTTTTTCAATGCCTTATTGATCTCATCAATCTTCACCTGTGGATAATTTTCCTGTGGCTTAATACCCTGTGCCTCTTTATATCCATCCAGTGCTTCCTGGTATTTTTTTTCTTTAAGGGCACGGTCACCTTTGGCAATGGCGTTCAGATATGCCTGATCCGTATTCTTTTCCTTAGCAAGTGCATCAGCCTGATCTTGCTTTAGCTTTTTCATCTCGCTGAGCTTTCCGCTGGCATAGGCATCACCTGGCTTAACTTTTAGTGCCTCCTCATATGCTCCAATGGCAGGATCATAAGCCTTATCACTTGCATGTTTATCGCCCCTGGTAATGGCATCCTTGTACTTAGCCTCATTTTCACGCTCACGCGCTTCTGCCTTATCGACCATCATCTTTTCGATCTCTGCAATACGGTTGGTGGGGTGAGGTTGCGCAGGTTTAATGGTCAGTGCTTCCTGGTAGGTTGTTTTGGCAAGTTCATAGTTACCGGCACCGAATGCTCCATCGGCTTTGGTAATGGCTGCTTCATATGCCTTGTCCTTAGCAGCTTGCTCCTCTTTGGCTTTCAGAATACGATCGATCTCGATGATTTTCGTTTTGGGGTAATCCTCAGAAGGCATTAACTCCTGGGCCTTTTGATAAGATGTCTTGGAGGCAACATAGTCTTCAGATGAGAACAACTGATCAGCTTTGGCAATGGCCTCATTGTATTTGCCTCGCTGATCCTTTTGCTCATTCATCAGGCGATCTATCTCAGCCAGCTTGACCTTGGGGTAACTCTCCGCAGGTTTATAGGTAGATGCTTTGGTATATTCCTCCCTGGCATTGGCATAATCCTGGTTGCCCATCGATTTGTCAGCTTCAGCAATCGCCTTGTTGTACATCAGTTCGATCTTCCTCTCCTCCTGATCACGGAGGGCGAGCGCATGATCCTCTACTGCTTTAAGGCCATCCTTGACCTCTTTATGATACTGCATGTCATAATAGAAATCACCGAAACCACCATCGAAATTCAGAATGGCAACGGGCTTCTTTAGCGGTGTCAGATCCAGTCCCTCGTAGTAGGGAAATATGCGGACATCGAACTTGAACGAAGAAGATATCTCAGCTTCCTTTTCCGGAATCTTGGTGTCCACTTCGATGAACTTGGTCACATAGCTTTCCTTGCTGAATTCTATGCGATACCTGTGGAGATAGGGAAGTTTAAAAACAGCCCTTCCTTTGTCATTCGTATTTTTTGTAAGAAACTGGATACCATCCTGATAAACGGTAACCTTAGCATTTGACAGACCTTCTCCGTCTTCCTTCACGGTACATACCATCTCCAGCGTCCCAACATCCTGTGCACCTACAGGTAATGAGAACCCGGGAAACGCAATACACACAAGGAACCACAAAAGTACCTTAGGTATGGTGTATTTTCCTCCCCACTGTTTCATATCAACACTTCTATGCATCAATGAATGCCCATTTTAACACTCTTCCCCAATATATACAAATATCTGAATAATCAAAACAAGAAATAGTACGATTTATAGCGGTCAACTTGCTAATCCCGTATTATCAAACGGAGATTTACGGAAATGGTTGCCGAAAAACAGGAATTCCAAGCACAGAAAAGGTGCCCTAAGGGTCTAGCAGGTCAGCAAACCAAAAGACCACCTCCTTATCATCATCGGAAGCAGGCGCTGGTCTGGCATAAGTCCTGCCAACGGTTTCCCCGATTTCAAACCTGACGGGGCGGCTATATACGGGACCATCATAAACAAAAGTATGGAACTCTCCATTTTCTCCGCAAGGGTCTACCCCTTCGGGAAGGTCATTTACAAAAGATTCATCGTACGCTCTACCTGCAAAAGAACGATCCAGCTTATCACCGTTAACACAAACAACGATCGCTTTAAAACCAAGCTTTACAAATTCCTGCGCCAGTTCGAATGTATTTCGTTTCCACAACGGAAAGAGCGCACTCATCCCAACTTCATTGAGACGCTTCTCACGATACACCTTAAGATCTTCCAGAAAAATATCTCCGAATGCCGCCGTAGAGATGCCTTCCAACTTCATTTTCTCCACCGCGTTCTTCATCGAAACCTCATATGAATTCATTGAAACATCCTCATCAAGTTCGATGACATTCAGAGGTAATTCCAATGATGCTGCCTGAGATTCAAGAAGATACCTGCGCACCCCATGCATACTTACCCGCTGATACTTGCCGGATACGGTAGTCAGCAGGCATTTCACATCGACTTGCAAAGATTTACGTAAATGGTACAATGCCATTGATGCATCTTTACCACCACTCCAACTTAGAAAACAGGAATTCACTATGCCTTGATAGAGGCAGGGATCAGGTTTCGGAATGCGGAATAACCTCCGAAAAGTACGGCCAGATAAAAAGCATTCCCTAAAAGACTATTCCCAAAATACGGGATCGCTGCTTCATAACACAACATCAAGCCAGCTGCATCATGAGCATACATTCCACTTGATACCCAAACGAAAAAGTTGGTAACAACAAAAAATATCAATGAAGCCAGAAATCCTTTTAACACTACAGGTCGCACTCCCACTTTACTGTGCATCTTCACACCCATGTAGGTAATCAGTGCAAATGTGCTGTAAATGACGATGCGTCCTATAGAGAAAAAGTCATATCCAAACATAAAGGAAAGCGCAAGGTCACTGATCACCAATGCAGTCAAAGGCATCAGATATGCCAATCGCTTATCATTTACCACTGCACCTCCGAACAGGGCCATAGCCGCTATCGGAGTAAAATTAGGCCAATGAGGAACCAACCTTGACAAGGCTGCAAAAAGAATCATTCCTCCGATAACGATTAATGCTTTGGTATTCGACCTGTTCACTTCCATCATTTACGCTGATTTTTGCCAAAAATAATAAATAATATCTATCCTAAAGTTTGCACTTACAAATCGATTTCAACATCACCCCATGAATACGTCTGCTGCCTTGATCAAAGCGTGATCAAATGCTTCCCTATTCACTCCGGTATCGCAATCCCTATCGTCCATGAAGTCCAGTAAATGTTCTGTTGCAATATTTCCGACCAGTTCATCTTTGGCCATCGGGCATCCTCCAAATCCGCGAATCGCACCGTCGAATCTCCTGCATCCTGCTGAAAAAGCGGCCTCAACCTTTGCCTCCCACGCATCAGGCCGGGCATGAAAATGCCCTCCAAATGTCGTCTCCGGGAAGTCCTCAATAAGAACCGAGAAAAGTTCTTTGATGGTATCCGGTCCTGCCTCACCAACAGTGTCTGCCAAGGATATAATGTCCACTTCCTCCTGCACCATACGATCGATATAATGACATACAATGTCCGGATCCCACATATCATTGTAGGGATTACCAAAAGCCATGGATATGTATACAACAAGTTCTTTTCCATTTACCTCACAAAGGTTATGCATCTGGAATACGCTTTCAAGAGCCTGTTCAATGGTTGTATTCAGGTTGCGTTTGAGGAATGTCTCTGAGACCGAAAAAGGGAAGCCCAGCACATCCACTTCTTCCAATCCCGCAGCTTCTTCAGCGCCACGCAAATTTCCCACGATTGCCAGCAACTTCGTGTTGGAATTCGCATGATTCAACTTTCCAAGCACTTCCCTGGTATCCCGCATTTGCGGAATCGCTTTGGGAGACACGAAGCTTCCGAAGTCCAGGGTATCAAAACCAACCGTCAAAAGTTGATTGAGGTAATCTGCCTTGGTTTCAGTTGGAATAAATTCCCGGATCCCCTGCATGGCATCCCTCGGACATTCAATGATATCAACGACCTCTCTGGATTCCTTCATACTTAATGATCTCTTTGCAAATTTTCTTAATCAGGGCCGGGCCTTCATAAATAAACCCGGTATAAATCTGAACGAGTGATGCTCCAGCCTTCAGTTTTTCGACTGCATCCGTTGCGGAATGGATTCCTCCAACGCCAATGACCGGAAATGCATGACCGGATTTTTCACAAAGGTAGCGAATGACTTCTGTTGAGCGATCAACAAGAGGTTTACCACTTAAACCGCCTGCTCCGATCTTTTCTATTTCCTCAGCAGGCGTCTGCAAACCTCCCCTCTCTATGGTCGTGTTGGTTGCAACCACCCCATCAATGCCGGTTTCCTTAACAATGGTAATAATATCATCCAATTGCTCATTCCTAAGGTCCGGTGCAATTTTAAGCAGGATCGGTTTACGATGTTCCTTTAATGCATTTTTCACCTGTAGTGCAACCAGGATCTTTTTCAAGGCATCTTTGTTTTGGAGCTCCCTTAATCCCGGTGTGTTTGGTGAGCTCACATTCACAACAAAATAGTCTACGAATGGAAACAGTTTTTCAAAACAGATTTCATAATCCTGCTCTGCTTCTTCATTTTCAGTGACTTTATTCTTTCCAATATTCCCGCCAACGATCACTTTGCTAAATCGATGGCGAAGTCTCTTAGCCGCCTCATCCGCACCATCGTTATTAAAGCCCATTCGATTGATCAGTGCCTGATCCTTGGTGAGTCTGAATATCCTGGGCTTGGGGTTTCCGGACTGTGGTAGTGGTGTCACCGTACCAATCTCTATAAATCCAAATCCGAATGCTGTCAGTGGATCGATGAGGCGAGCATCCTTATCAAAACCCGCCGCCAAGCCAACCGGGTTGTCAAATTGGATTCCGAACACCTCCCGTTTCAGGGACACATCCTTCGGAGTATATATATAAGCGCAAAGAGAACGGACACCCGGGATCAGGAATAATTTCCGGAGTACTGAGAACAGCAACCAGTGCACCGTCTCAGGCGAAAGTAGAAAGAGAAAAGGTCTAATTAATAATCTATACATGCATCTATCAGGTATCGGATATCACAGATGCATCTAATAAGGTATACTTACTCGGCGAGTTTATCCAGAACACCTTTTTTGTATCCGATCAGAACACATGAACATCCCCTTCCGACACCATTTTTCACACCGGTTTCAAGGATCATGGTAAACTCTTGTGTTGTGTTCACCACAATATCCCAAACCTGAGCATTGTTATGTTCTGTATTATCAAAAACCACATTGCCATTGCCATCCAGCAATTTCCATTCGGTATTTCCGATCTTATCGTCCGCACATGTGATGATCCGGTATTGTTGTCCTCCGTTCAACACCATGTGCAACTCACCACTTGAGCCTTTGTCAAGCACAGACTGGTAAAGTCTGCCGTTGGGCAGAAAATCGCCCAGCTGAGGCACACATGAAGATTTTGCCAGCCCCTTACATTGTGCAAAGGAACTGCTTACGCCAAGCACAACAAAAAATACGAGACCCAATGCTAATTTGCGGTACATATGCTACGGATTTTATGGATTAATTCACAATTAACGCTCTCAACTGTTCAATTTTTCCGGTGATTTCCGCCAGGTTTTCCGGTGAGATCGTCACATTACTTGATCCTCCAACCCGGGTCATACCGGCATCATCTTTGGTTTCAACCTCCGGTGCAGAGTAACTGATCTCCACTGCTTCAAAGCTGGCCTTGATACCCTCCAGACCCGAAATAATTTCTGCTGCGTCCAGATTCTCGCTGCCCTGTAATTTCAATAACAGAACCAGGTTTTTCAGGGTGAGCTTTTGCTCCGCAATACGCTGAACCATGGCTTCCGTATTCTTACCGTTCTTTTTAGCAATCTGGGTAGATAGGTACATGCCTTCTACCCATCCACCGGCAGCCATTAACGCAGAGGTAACCGATCTCTCATTCTCTGACAGATATGTATCCGCATCCCAGTAGAACTGGGAAATTATCCGCAACAGACTATCTCTGTTTGCAATATTCTTTTCGAGTTGCGTAAGGAAATCTTTCTCAAAAGCACCTGTCATTCCCAATTCATCCGACAGTCCTTTGATCACATTGAGATAATCACGGGACTTCTGTGTCTGATCAAAAAGCGCTACATAACTCAGATCCGCTCCGTATACACCCAGATTGGTAGCCTTTTTCACAGTGGTTGTGTAATTTGATACTTTGGAGGGCGCATTCATCAGCGCACCATTGAAGGGAACATCCGTGGTTTCAATCATATTCACTACTTCCATGGGAGAAGGGGCCGCATAGTATACGACATTCTCATGAGAAACCTCTGTTGTGGTATCAACGGATTCTCCTTGTGCCTCACCTTCGCCTTCACCCGATCCTGGGCCACAGGCACTCAAAAGAACCGTAAATGAAACACCGAAGAATAGCAGGTTTTTTTTCATAACATTAGTGATATCAATGGGAACGATCAGGGATGCAGGTGAATAACTTTGATACAGACAAATGTAATGAAATTTTTAAATGACGAAAGTTTGATTCTCACCTACAGAAATAGCCCCTTGCCCGCGTTTCCCGTCTTTGATTAATTCTGTTAATTTGGCTTTAAAATCAATTTCGATGGATCAAGAATTTGAGACATATATAAAGGAAGGGATCATGTCCGATCTTGCAAAACTGTCTGCAGGTCAACAACCGGAATGGGGTGTTCTCACCCCACAGCATATGATTGAGCACGTTATAGGAAGCTGGCGCATTAGCAATGGCCGATCCAAAGCTCCACTGGCAATCAGGGAAGATGCCATCCCTGAGCGCCTCGAGTTCCTGCAAAGCAACAAGCCATTTGAACGCGGGATCAGGAACCCCATCATGCCTGCCGGTTTGTGGCCCCTACGGAAACCAGGCCTGAAGGAAGCGACAGAACAACTAGCAGATGAAATACGGGAGTTCTTCGTTTTTCACAGAACACATCCGGACGTTCGCCCTATCCATCCCCTGTTCGGCCCCCTGAACCGGGAACAGTGGCTGCGATTTCAATACAAACATCTTAAACATCACTTCTCGCAGTTCGGTATTCCGTTCTATAAGCCTTAACGGTTATCAGGAAACACGGCTGAGTTCTGTGACGAGCTCCGCATGAGGCGTCTGAGGAAAGAGGTCGAAGATGGCAGCAGAGGTAACCTCGTAGCCTGCATCTCTGAACTGAGACAACTCCATACCGAACTGTTTCGGATTACAGGAAACGTAAACAATATGATCGGGTTGACGTTGCAACAGGCGACGAATAGCTTTCGGAATCATCCCGCTTCTTGGCGGGTCCAGGATGACATCGGTGGGTCTATCCGGAAGCTGTACAAGGTGGATATTCTTGATGTCCATTTCTATGCAACGTACATTGGTACAACCATTCTCCTGCACGTTTTTCCCGGCACTTTCGACCGATCCCGAATGCGCTTCCGCGGTAATCACTTCCTTATAAAGGTCGCTGCAACAAATTCCAAACACCCCTACACCACCATAAAGATCCAATAAGACATCTCCGTTTCTGGACGCCAGACGCTCCCTCACATATTTCACCAATTGTCCCGCCATCACAGTATTATTCTGGAAAAAACCCTGGGAATGAAACTCAAATGGCCGCCCAAGGATTTCCTCTTTCAGAAACGCCTCACCTTTTATCACTTTGATCTTTTCTGCAACGCTGACACCACTTTCCCTGGGGGTGTAACCGATGATCACCTGATCTGCCGTGGTTTTATCTGCAAATTCCTGCACCAATTGCTCGGCCTCAACAACACCCGGACTTTCTTCATTGATAACAAACGTAACCGATGATGCCAATGCCGGTGTCCGGATCACTGCATTTTTGAACGTCCCGGTTTTTTGCTTCACCTCAAAGGCGTCTGCCCTTGGGGCCACCCATTCATTCACCTCTTTCATCAACTCGTTGAGTCGCTTGTTGGAGATAGGGCAAGCATCAAGGGTTACGGTTTGCCACCACTTACCCTTTACACGCTGACCAATCTTCCCATCTCCAAAAATGAAATCCATCCTGTTCCGATAGCCATATGGCTCATCATGATGGATCGTTATATTTTCCGGGGACACACCGATATACGACGATATCTGATCCCTTTTCTGTTCCAGTTGTTCCTGGTAGCTCATATCCTGCAGACTGCAACCACCACAAACGCCGAATTTATCACATGCCGGATTTGTCATTCCGCAAAGAAAGGAAATGTACCTCAAATAATCCCAGATTATGCATTAGGAAGCGCTTTTCGCGCTGAACTAGCTGAACTATATGTATTAGCTGGGGTTATCCCGCATTAGAAAATCAAGAATGTATTCCGAAGCATGCAATTGGTATCATGGATTTTCTTATGCGTCATGCAATTGTTTTTTCTATTGCATGATTTAGGATATTAACCAGGAAGTCCTGAACTGCACCAATCGGTTTGAGAAAATGCATTTACCTTTGGGGGATGAAAAAATATGGTTTGATCGGATACCCGCTAGGGCACAGCTTTTCCAAAGGTTATTTCACGGAGAAATTCGAGCGCGAGGGAATGGCCGATTGCGAATACAATAATTACCCCATAGATCACATTGAACGATTCCCCGAGGTATTGGAAAAGGAACCGGATCTGAAAGGGTTGAATGTAACCATCCCGTATAAAGAGGCCGTGATTCCATATCTCGACGAATTGGACCCGGTGGCGGCTCAGATATCCGCTGTCAATGTGATACACATTTCTTCCGATAAAAAACTGACTGGTTTTAACTCCGATGCATACGGTTTTCAACAATCACTTAAACCATTGCTGGGTCCGGAACACCGAAAAGCCCTGGTCCTGGGCAGTGGCGGAGCAGCCAAAGCCGTATTATATGTATTGAATGCAATGGGACTTGACATTTTACAGGTGGGACGTGAAGCCGGAAGGGATAAAATTGCATACGATCAATTGGATGAACGCATCATGAAGGAACATTTGGTGATCATCAACACAACGCCTCTTGGCATGTATCCTGAAGTCAGCGCATGCCCACCCATTCCCTATCAGTTTACCGGGCCGGGTCATATCTTCTTTGACCTTATATACAATCCTGAGGTAACTCAATTCATGCAACACGGATTGGAGAGGCATGCCGTTGCAAAAAACGGCCTGGAAATGCTTCGTCTGCAGGCAGAGAAAGCTTGGGAGATCTGGACCAAAAATCCACGATAAGTTCCTGTAACAAGTCGCGACATGGAAGATTTGCCAACAGGATTCTGTTAAAAACAAAATCCCACAGCCACGACCATTTTTGTTACATTTGTAATCAAAGCAGAGCCTATCGTATGTTTTGGCAAGAAGCCAGTCCGAACCAAGACCCAAAGACCCCTAAATCCGTTCAGCGATTTGAGCGGATGAAGTTGGATGGAAGACTGACTTTTTTTGATGCACTGGAACTCGAGGACATCATCCAATTCTATATGGGTTGCAACAACCCCAGAAAAGCACTGGAAGCAACCCGTTACGCAGTTCAGCAATATCCTTACAGTACCAATTTCTTGCTTACAAAGTCCCAATTGCTTGCATCGACAGGAAGAATGCGGATGGCATTGAAAGTACTCGAAAAAGTAGAAAGCATTGATCCGCTCACTTCTGAGTTATTTATTATCAAAGGGGCCATTCTTTCAAAACTCAATCATCATAATGATGCCCGGGAATGTTTCAATCAGGCCATCTTACATTCGGAACATCTGGATGTGACTTATCTTGATATAGCGCTTGAATGTGAAAACCTGGGTAACTTCAAGGAGGCCATCAATTTTCTGAAGAAGTCATTCGACGCAAATCCACGCAATCCCCAAATATTAAGGGAACTGGCCTTTTGTTTTGATGTAACCGACCAGGTCGAGGAAAGCATCCGGTTCCACAGTTACCTGATCGACAACCAACCCTACCATGAAACTGCCTGGTACAACCTGGGCATTGCATATAGCAAACTGGAAAAATTCGAGAATGCACTTGATGCATTCGAATACGCCACACTGATCCGGGATGATTATGCAGATGCCCATTTCGAGATGGGTGAAACGCTTTCTGCCCTGGGGCGCCGAAACGATGCCATCAAGGCTTATGAGAAAGCATTGGATCATCAGCCATCATCCAGAACACTTTATTGCATTGGCGAATGCTGGGAAGACCTGGAAGACTATGGCAAAGCTGCACGTTATTATAAACGTGCGCTGAGAAAAGAACCTGATATGTCCGACGCCTGGTTTGGATTGGGCATCGTCAGATATCATCAACTTCAGTATTCCGAAGCCATTCAGCATATCCGAATGGCCATTCGACTTGATGAATACAATAGTGAATACTGGCATTTCATGGGAGAAATCATGCAAATGCAAGGAGAATTTACCGAAGCTGAAGAGGCATTCCGAAATGTGATCCGACTGGAGCCATTTACCGCATCAGTCTGGATTGATCTTGCGACCAGCCTGATATCACAGGGCAGGAATGAGGAGGCGATTCAAACCGCTATCGAAGGCAGCCGGGAGCATCCGGATTATGCCAAGCTTTTTTATCATATTTGCGGTTACCTTATGAACAACGGTCAGATCAAGGAAAGCTATCATTATCTCGAAGAGGCATTAAGTCTGGATTATAAAGGACACAGTGTATTTCTGGAATCCTTTCCGCAGCTGGTAGCCGACCCTCATATCACGCACCTGATCGAGCTTTACCAACCAAGTAGATGAATTTTGAATTACCTCATATTCCGGAAAGGCCTACCCAGCCGCGGACACATGGTGTAACCATGATGATGGACAAAGGTCTGAGCCTGAGACAAGCTGAAGACTTTTGCGAAGCCTGCGGACCATACACGGATTTTGTAAAACTGGGATTCGGAACCGCTCTGATTGCTACGAAACTTGAAGAAAAACTGGCCATCTACCGAAACGCAGGACTAAAGCCTTATTTCGGCGGTACGCTTTTCGAAGCATTCACCATTCGAAAAAAGGGAAAGGATTACCGGAGCGTGCTGGACAAATACAAAATGGATGTTCTTGAGATTTCCGATGGATCCATTGTCCTGGAACACGATAAAAAATGTGAGCTTATTCAGTCGTATGCTAAGGATTACACCGTATTCTCAGAAGTAGGTTCCAAGGAAGAAGGCATCCTTATCAGCCCGGGCAAATGGATCAAGATGATGCAAACGGAATTGGAGGCGGGGTCATGGAAAGTGATTGCAGAAGCAAGGGAAAGCGGAACGGTGGGTATTTACAGACCCAGCGGCACGGCACACGTTGCACTTGTTAACAAAATTGTAGCCAAGGTAAAACCCGAAGATATCCTCTGGGAGGCACCAAAGAAGGCGCAGCAGGCATGGTTTATCAAGCACTTCGGCCCCAACGTCAATCTTGGAAATATTGGCCCGGATGAAGTTATCCCGCTTGAAGCCCTCCGACTGGGACTCCGGGGTGACACCTTCTTCGAATTCCTTCCTTCTAAATTGGTGAAACGCCAATCCTGAAAACCATATATCATGAAAGAGATCACCCCGGAATCACTCAAAAATATTTTGGACACCCAGGCAGTTACATTGCTTGATGTCAGGGAAGCACATGAACGTGAACAAGCCAATATCCGTGGAATTCACATCCCCGTAAGCCAGGTAATACATCGCATCAACGAGATACCAAAGCATGAAGAAGTGGTGGTATATTGTCGCAGTGGCGCCCGATCCGCTTCCGTGATCCAGGCACTAACCTCTATGCATGGATACCAGAATCTCACAAACTTAAAAGGTGGTTTGCTTGCTTATGCCAAAACGGTAGACTCATCCCTCGAAGTCGCCTAATACCAATCTCATGAAAAATTACCTGATCATTGGTCTGAAAGGCATGGCCATGGGAGCGGCAGATGTCGTTCCAGGCGTTTCCGGAGGGACGATCGCATTTATTTCCGGAATTTATGAACGGTTGATGAATGCCATCAAAGCGGTAAACAAAAACACCATTACCCTTCTGTTTAAGGGAAAAATCAAGGAGGTATGGGAACAACTGGATGGTTTCTTCCTCGTGAGCCTCGTCGCTGGTATTGGAGCAAGCGTGTTGATCCTATCAAAAAGAATAACCTTCCTGCTGGAAACCTACCCTATTCACCTCTGGTCGTTCTTCTTCGGGCTTATCATCGCATCAGCGTTGTTTGTGGCAGGAAAGATCAGAACATGGAACTGGAAATCAATCATTGGAATTATAGGCGGTAGCATCGTTGCTTTTATCATTACCTCCATCGCTCCTGCTGAAACACCCAACAACCTTGGGTTTATCTATTTATGTGGCTGCATTGCCATTTGCGCTATGATATTACCCGGTATTTCAGGAAGCTTTATCCTGCTCATTATGGGGAAGTATGCCTTCATCATGGGTGCATTGAGCGACCTTAACCTAAAGGTGATCCTTACGTTCATTGCCGGATGCATTACCGGTTTACTCAGCTTTTCACGGATTCTGTCCTGGATGTTCAGGAAGCAACACGATGCGACCGTAGCCCTTCTTACCGGTTTTATGATCGGCTCCCTCAACAAAGTCTGGCCTTGGAAATTTACCGTTGAAACATTTACGGATCGCCACGGAGTAACCAAACCACTTACACAAAAGAACGTCTGGCCCTTTGACTACCACGCGGAACCATACCTGATCTGGGCGATTGCACTGTGCATACTCGGTTTTGTGCTGGTATTCGGACTTGAAAAACTAGGCAACCGGAAGAATCCGGCCGAACCTGCCGTTTGATTTCCTGAGAAAAATCATGTCTTGTAATGACTCCCCTCATCATAAGGGAGGCTCAATGAAGTTACTTTTACCCCACAATTTTCAACCAACTCAAAACATTACTGTATGAATACTTCTTCAGAAATCAACCAGGGTGAAATTCAAATAAACCTGCACAAAGATGCGTCAGGAAAAAAATCACTTAAAGACCTGGGCTTAACAGAAACTTTGTTATTACTGGAAGGTGGATTCCTGAGAATTCAAATACGCCTGGATGGTGTGGGAATGAACGACTACTTCCATACACCTACCATTCAGATCGCCTACAAGGAAAACACCGGCGAGACACATTGGCAATGTGAATTTAACGGAGAAACGATCCTCGACAGAATGGATCACCATGGCAACAGTACCGTACTGTTACTCAACCGTGGAACCCTGGAAAAACTTGAGCATCACCACGAGAACACGTTGATTGTTCACGGTGAGTTTCCGGAAAAGATCCATATCGATACCGAAGCATCCTTTATGCATTTGCTCAAATAAAGTGTAGCGGCATTTGCCCAAGATTTCGCATTTTTGCGCGGTCGATAACGTCATGGGCATGAAAATAGGAGTGCTGGGTGCCGGGCATCTGGGAAACATACACCTTAAACTACTTGCGGAACTGCAGGAATGGGACGTGGTGGGCTTCCATGATCCGGATATCGAAAAAAGCAAAGCAGCAAGTGAAACGTACGGCATTGCTAGTTATTCCTCCGTGGATGAACTGGTAAGTGAATGTGATGCGCTGGATATCGTAACCCCTACCCTTTCTCATTTCGAATGCGCTAAGCTTGCGCTGGCCAACAACAAGCATGTCTTTATTGAAAAGCCGATTACGAACACCCCGGAAGAGGCATTGGAGTTGGTGAAAATGGCAGCTGACTCCGGACGTGTTGTTCAGGTGGGACATGTGGAGCGTTTCAACCCGGCGTTTACATCGGTTCGTGAGCATTGTTCACAACCCATGTTCATCGAGGCACATCGTCTTGCCGAATTTAATCCGAGAGGCACGGATGTCTCCGTAGTTCTGGATTTGATGATCCACGATATTGACATCATTCTCAGCCTGATATCTTCC
>JAGQZQ010000059.1 GCA_020435415.1 Flavobacteriales bacterium | reverse complement strand
TGCCAGTAAAGGCAAACCCATTGCCAGGCAGATGTATGCAATTCTTCGTAGGATCATTTTTGTAGCAAGTATAGGTACGCAGTTGGCAAAGATATCTTTTTCCTTTAGATTATCCCAAACGTAAGAACCTAGTGTTCAACCCACACCGTGAACGCCTTATATAATGGGTAAACATTGAAAAGAGGGAATGTGAAATTCTGTGGACCGGTCTTTATCTGGTTCTGGTATTCCCTATTTTTTATACTTTTAGAACCATGAACAGGACATGGTTGGCCGCAGCCTTTTTATCGATCCGCTTCATGGCATTTGCACAGATTGAAGCGACGGATTCCCTGGCATCCGATACGATTATCGCCACTACTGTTGATACCATCAGCGCCCGGGCTCAGGAAATGTATAATGAAGGTGTTGCGCTTTACGAACAGGGCAAGTACGGGGAGGCTGTGCTTATGTTCAACCAGTCGATCGAACTGAATCCGGATTTTGATAAGGCATACGTAAACCGTGGCGCAACAAAAGTGACCATGGGCGAAATACCGGCGGCTATGGCTGACTTCAAAAGGGCGTTGGCCGTAAACCCGGCAGCTGATATGGCCTATTACCATATGGGTAGAATCCGGCACGAGCAAAACGATCTGGAGGGTGCCCATTCAGACTATTCCAACGCCATTTCGGCCAATCCCGGAAATGCACAGGCATCATACTACAGAGCCTGCATCTACTTTGCCAAAGAGGATTATTTTAAAGCCCTCAAGGATTTTAACAGCACCATTAATGCTGATGCGAATCATGCTTATGCCTATAATGACAGGGGAAGTACGTATCGCATGCTCGGGGATGTAAAAGCCGCGGCCAAAGACTATGCAAAGGCCATTGAGCTTGACCCCAGATTATTTGTTGCCTATGGAAATCTTGGAAGCATCAAGAAGAAACAAGGTGATCTCGAAGGCGCTGTTCTTGAATACAGCCTGGCTATTAAAATGAACCCATCCTATGTTCAGGCTTATAATAACCGGGGTACAGTCTATTTCGAACTCGGTAAATATGATGAAGCCCTCAAGGATTTCAATAAGGCACTTGAATTGAATCCTTCATACGCATTCGCACTGAATGGAAGAGCAGCTGTGAAATATAAACAGAAGGACTATGCCGGAGCGGAAGCGGACTGTACCGAAGCACTGAAGTATAAGTCGGATTACGGTTATGCCTTTATGAACAGGGGAATTGCCCGGGAAATGCTTCGGAAGCCCGACAAGGCCTGTGCGGATTGGAAAAAAGCCAAAGCGCTAGGGGTCAACAGCGCAGGCGCATATTTGACAGATTGCCATGAATAGCAAATCAGCGATAGCTTCCTTCGTTTGTTGCCTGATGACCATGATTGCGCTGGCGCAGGGTGATATTCCTTTTGAGAAGAGTTACTTCCCTGAACGAAAAAGTGAGTTGAAAGAAGCCTACAAGTCACTGAAGGAAGGAGATGCATATTTTGAGAAGGGCAGGTTTGGATATAAAATGGCCATTCCACATTTTTTAAAAGCCCAGGCGTTTAATCCGGATAATGCGCTGCTGAATCTGCATTTGGGTATGTGTTACCTGTTTTCCAGCAACCGTGTGGCGAGCATTCCTTACCTGGAGAAAGCGTATAAGCTTAACCCCGAAATTGACCCCCGGATTCACTATTATCTCGGTTGGGCCTATCAACTCAACCTGGCATTTGATGATGCCATCACCGAATTCCGGAAATACCAGTCCCAGTTGTCGTCGGATGAACCGGATCTGTTAAAGCTTGTGGTCAAACATGTGGAAGAATGTGAGGTGGGTAAACAACTTGTTCAGGAACCGGTAAGGGCATTTATCGATAACGTGGGTCCTACGATTAACAAAGCTACCCCGGAATATGGTCCGGTGATTTCCGCTGACGAATCGGTGATGTATTTCACTTCCAGGCGTGAAGGGACCACCGGTGGAGGGATGGATGAGAATCTGTTCGAGCCGTTTGAGGATGTGTATGTGAGCTATAACCGCGGAGGTGATTGGTCTGACCCGGTTAATCTCGGGAGCCCCGTAAACTCTGATGACCATGATGCGAATGTGGGGCTATCTCCGGATGGGCAATGGCTTCTGATATATAAGGATGAGAATGACGGAGATCTTTTCGAATGTGAATTGAAAGGGGAGGAATGGTCTAAACCACAACGGTTGCCAAAGACCATTAATACGGATTATCATGAATCTTCAGCAAGCATATCTTATGATGGCCGCAAAATTTATTTTGTCAGCGACAGACCGGATAGCCGTGGCGGAAGAGACATCTTTGTAAGTACACGTGATAGCAAAGGCAGATGGGGTGAGGCGAAAAACCTGGGCCCCACCATTAACACCCCATACGATGAGGAAGCGGTGTTCATGCACCCGGATGGTAAGACGATGTACTTCTCTTCCAAGGGGCATAAAACAATGGGTGGTTACGACATTTTTAAAACGGTATTTGAGAACGGATCGTGGTCGGAACCAGAGAACATGGGATATCCGATCAATACGCCTGATGACGATGTGTTTTTCGTCGTTTCTGCCAATGGCAGGCATGGGTACTATGCCAGTTTTCGTACCGATGGATATGGGGAAAAGGATATCTACAAGGTGACCATGCTTGGGCCTGAAAAGCCTCTGCTGCTGAGTACGGAGGATTATATGATTGCCAGTGTAGCAAAACCCGTTAGTGAAAAGGCAATCGAACCATCGGTGCCGGTGAGCCAGGCCAGTATCACTCTTCTCAAAGGAGTGGTGACCGATGCCGTTACGAAAGCAATCCTTGAAGCCGCTATTGAAATTGTAGATAATGAGACAGGAGAGGTGATTGCCGGTTTTCTATCAAATAGTAAAACCGGAAAATACCTCGTTACACTGCCTTCCGGAAAGAACTACGGGATTGCTGTAAAGAAGGAAGGCTATCTTTTTCATTCCGAAAACTTCGATGTGACCGCCCTGGCCGCTTATCAGGAGGTGGTGAAAGACATCGCCCTGAAAAACGTAGCGGTGGGTAGTAAGATCGTGCTGAAGAATATTTTCTTTGATACGGACAAGGCAGTCCTTCGTCATGAATCGTTCGCGGAGATCGATCGGTTGATGAAATTATTGAATGATGTTCCCGACCTTAAAATTGAAATATCCGGCCATACCGATAACACCGGATCTGCGACCCATAATCAAACGTTGTCGGAAGAGCGGGCGCAGTCCGTGGTTCAATACCTGATCTCCAAAGGAATTTCCAGTCAACGCCTTGTGTTTAAAGGATATGGTAAGGATCAGCCGATCGCAGGTAATGATTCTGAAGAAGGCAGACAGATGAACCGCCGGACAGAGTTTAAGATACTTGAAAAGTAAACTTTTCCCGTTCGAAAATCACAGAGGTAAACAATGTTTTGTTTATAAAATTTTTATTTGTCAATTTCCTGCATTACTTTGTATGCTATTTTGCATGGATAATGGGTTTAGGATGAGTATCTTACAATTTCGTTTGGTGTATTTGATCACAGGTGTGCTTTTATCTGGCACTGCGGTGGTATTTGCGCAGGATGACGATGACCCGATCCAACCGCCATTCAGCAATATCTACGAAGACAATTTCTCGGCCAATACCATGAAATCGTTGATCATTAAAAAGATCAATGCTTTTCGGATAGAAAACAAACTTGATACTCTTATTTCAGGTAAGGTAGCGCAAAAGGCTGCGGCGGATCATGCAAAGTTCATGGCCAAAATGCAAACAGCTGCTACCGACGTGGGCGGAGGAAAGAAAAAAGATACCGGAGGAAGGGTCAAGTTTTACGGTGGCTCCGATAAGGCTCTGGAGCTTGTTGCCAAATCAAACATTTCCAAAGGGCGTGACCCGTACAACTACGATAAGGTTGCGGATGAAATTGTCCAAAAATGGATAGGTAACAAGCGGGATTCGGAAACGCTCCTGAAACGGAATCTGGTCTTTTCCGGGCAGGGTGCTTCACTGGATGAGGAAGGAAAAAGGGTTTATGTTTCCGTCGTATTCGGAGGCTATGATATGTTGAATGAAGGTGCGGCAAAGGTCACAGAATTGAAATATCCGTATTCGAAAAAGAAGTATGGGTTGAAACCTTATGATGATAAGCAGTGCCGGAAGTGTGAAAAATTCAATGATCTGCAGGAGTTACAGAAAGGACTTAAAGTAGAGGGCAGCAGCATCTATTTTGAATATGACAATTTCAAGGCGTTGAAGAGGCTTATTCGTAAGCCAAAGGATGGATTGGCGGTGGAGATCATTATGAAAGATCAATACCCCTGTGGAAAGGAGTATAATATTTATGACAACAACCTGATCAATAAAGGTGTACTGCTTAAGCGGGTATACTCGAAGAAACTATTTAAGAACAATGAGATCAAGGAACGCAAAGCCAATAAGATCAGGGTGCACCTGGCCGATCTGCCCAAAGATTTTGATCACCCTGATTTCGAGCTGAACCTCGTGGTTATCCAGGAGAAAACTTACTGTGCCAGTATCAATCGGAAGTATATGAAGGACCTTGGAATCCAGTCTCTGACGCCGCTTCACCTTATTCCGGATACCGTTTTTGTTGCCACAGACGGCAAATATCAGCTGGCGGCAGATAAGACCGTCCTTAACTTTAAAATTCCTTTTGAGAAGAACAAGTCGGACTACAAACCTGAGGATATCAAGACGTTCTTGGAATCACTCAATGAACCCGATTTTATCGTGAAGGAGATTGAGATATATGCCTATTCATCTATTGAAGGCGATTCTTTGAAGAATGATAAACTACAGAACAGGAGAGCTGAAAGCATTGTAGGTGCTTTGGAAAAACTTCAAAAGGGGGAAGTTAAAAGGACCATTATTACCAGTGACTCTTTTAAAGAGTTCAAGAAGCAGGTGAAGGGAACCCCCTATGAATACCTGGCAAAGAAGACGAAGGAGGAAGTGCGGAATGAACTTAATGCCAATAAGACGTTGTTACGCAATATGGAGCCTATTCTTCAGGAACAGCGTTATGCTCAGATCATCATGACGGTAGAGTATGATATCAAAGGGAAGAAGGAGCAACCATATCTTGTAAGTAAGTTTAACAAAGCGGTGAAGGCAGGGGATGCAAAACTGGCGACTGTCCTTCAAAATTATATCATAGAAAAAGTGATGTATGGCAGATACACCGAAGAAGCGATTACTTCACCATCCATACCCAGAAAGAAAGAATTTGCTCACCTGATCATGAATCAGATATGGTTCCAGAATCTGGCCGTGAAAGATACGCTGGATGCGAATGAATGCAGCACGATAGACAGTCTGGCCACTCTTTCTCCGTCTGACATGAACATCACCTTCAACCAATTGGTATGCGTTGTGAAGAACTCGTCCATTTCAGGTGAAGTTGAGGTGAATAAGATGCAAACGGAGATAGACAATTTCTATAAGTCCGACATCGATAAACAAGATGTGGACGCCCTCAACCTGGAATTTCGTTTCAAAGTGATCGAAGCATTTGACACCATACCGGACGGGGAATCCATGGTCCAGGCAAGCATTGATAAGATCAAGGAAGTATTCAATCTGCAGGAGTCTACCTGGCAGAACGCTATGAAACTGGCATTGATCTTTGTGGATCAGCGCCAGAACTACAAATATGCCCTGGATCTTCTGGATCCATTCGTGGACCGGGAAGGCGTGGATCAGAGTTTGCTGGAAACCTATATATCCTTATGCACCTATGTGAAGGATCGGATCAGTACGCAAAAGCTTAGGGCTGCAATGCTTAAATTGAAGGAATACGACAAGGAAACATATTGTAATTTGTTTAAAGAAAATCGGCATTCCTTTCAGATGTTTGATAACCCGGTCATTAAGAACGACTATTGTGAAGCCTGTGGTTTCTGAGTTCATATGACCATTACCTCATCCACTTTTTATTATGACCAATTACGCTAAATGGCTTTGGGGAGGCCTGGGATGGGCATTTATGGGACCCATTGGCGGAATCATCGGTTTTGCGATCGGTAGTTTGCAGGATATGGCCGGCACCGAAAACAAACCCTACCATGGGCGCACCCAGGCAGGAGATTTTGGTGCCGCGTTGCTTGTACTTGCCGGTGCCGTGATGAAGGCAGATGGAAAAATCCTCAAGTCGGAACTGAACTATGTAAGGGATTTCTTTTCACACCAGTTTGGCAGCGAACATGCCAATGAAAGGATGTTGTTGTTTCGGGAGATACTGAAACAGGATATTCATGTGAAGGAGGTATGTGATCAGATTCGTGACAACATGACCCACCCCAGCAGGCTCCAGTTGCTTCACTTTCTTTTTGGTGTGTCAGGCGCCGACGGACATATCGATTCTTCTGAGGTTAATACCATTCATTCAATAGCCGGTTGGCTGGGAATTAGCCAAAAGGATTTTGAATCGATCAAGGCGATGTTTGTGAAGGACAGCAGCGCTGCATACAAGATATTGGAGGTGGATGAAAACGCTACGCCGGAAGAAGTCAAGAAGGCTTATCGCCGCATGGCTGTGAAATATCACCCTGATAAGGTGGCGCACCTTGGTGAAGACTTCCGTAAGGCAGCCAATGAGAAATTTCAGAAAGTGAATGAGGCCTACGAGACCGTCAAGAAGCAAAAAGGGTTTTCCTGATGTCGGCCAGCGGAACCTTCAATATCCGTGTTTACGGCCTGTTGCGCAATGACAGAGATGAAATCCTGGTGACTGATGAGTACCGTTCAAAACTGGGAATGACAAAATTTCCCGGTGGAGGACTACAGTTCGGTGAAGGCACCAGGGAGGCGTTGATCCGGGAGTTTATGGAAGAAATGTCCCGGGAAATAACAGTGGTCGAGCACTACTACACCACAGACTTCTTTCAGGTATCTGCATTCAGACCGGATGATCAGGTGATCAGCATTTATTATTGGGTTGAAATGTCCGATGCACATAGTATTCCTGCGGTGGCGGAAGTTCCGGATTTCAGCAGCCTGTCTGCCGACCATCAGGTATTTCGCTGGGTAAGCCGCAGCAAACTTTCCGAAACGGATTTTACCTTTCCGATCGACCGTATGATTGCGTCACGACTTGAGGAGGGGTGGAACCTGCCTCGCTGAACTAAACAGCGCTGACTTTACCTTCTGCAGCGAACAGTGGATAATTCCTGGTGAGAGATTTCACCTTTTCCGCTACATTCCGGATCACCTTTTCGTCTGTGTGGTGTGTGACCACTTCGTCTACCAACTCTACCACTTCCAATGCTTCTTTGACACCAAAGCCACGGGTGGTGATGGCGGATGCACCGATCCGTATGCCGGAAGTAACGAAAGGAGATTTGTCATCAAACGGAACCATGTTCTTATTCACGGTGATCTCCGCTTGCACCAGTGCATTTTCAGCTTCCTTACCGGTTACATTTTTCGAACGAAGGTCGATCAGCATCAAATGGTTATCAGTACCACCTGAGATCACCTCATATCCTTTTTCAACAAAGGCTGCAGCCATTGCCTGGGCATTGGTGATCACCTGTTTGCAATAGGTCTTGTAATCATCCTTAAGTGCTTCTCCGAATGCAACCGCTTTGGCAGCAATCACATGCTCCAG
The DNA here is from genome assembly GCA_020435415.1 of Flavobacteriales bacterium. Lineage (NCBI taxonomy): Bacteria > Pseudomonadati > Bacteroidota > Flavobacteriia > Flavobacteriales > Flavobacteriales bacterium. Next base: position 13,821 of record JAGQZQ010000059.1, on the reverse strand, counting down.
TGGTCCACCTTGTGTACCCGGGAATACAGCTGAATCCAGCAAGCTAGACATTTTTCTAATGGCGCCTTTGGGAGTGGTAAGACCGTAAGGATTGTCGAAATCATTTCCCATCATGATCACACCACCTCTTGGTCCGCGAAGGGTTTTGTGTGTGGTGGATGTTACAATGTGGCAATGTGGCATCGGATCATTGAGCAGTCCGGCTGCAATCAAACCGGCAGGATGAGAAATATCCGCAAGCAGCAACGCACCTACTTCGTCAGCGATCTTTCTCAGCCGGGCATAGTCCCAGTCACGGCAATAGGCCGAGGCGCCACAGATGATGAGTTTGGGTTGTTCTTTTTTTGCTGTTTCTTCTACCTTGTCATAATTGATCTGACCGGTCTCCTTTTCCACGCCATAAAAGAAAGGCTTGTATAATTTACCAGAGAAATTCACCGGAGAGCCATGGGTCAGGTGTCCGCCATGGGACAGATCAAATCCAAGAATATGGTCTCCGGGTTTTAATGTAGCCAGCATCACGGCAGCATTGGCTTGTGCGCCGGAGTGGGGCTGCACGTTCGCCCACTCTGCACCGAACAGTTCTTTTAGACGGTCAATCGCAATGTCTTCAACCTGATCCACAACCTCACATCCACCGTAGTAACGCTTATGAGGAAGTCCCTCGGCGTATTTGTTGGTTAAACACGAACCCATGGCCTGCATGACCTGACTGCTTACATAGTTTTCAGAAGCGATAAGCTCAAGACCCTCGAGTTGTCGTTTCAGCTCTTCCTGGATCAGATCAAAAATAACCGTGTCTTTTTGCATGTGACTGTAGAATTAAAAAATCGTAGAAATATATCCGGGGCAAAGATAACAACGATTCCCGGAGCTTGAAGGGATTAAATTCCGGAAACTTTAGGATTTGTTTCGGTGATCGTAGGCCTTTTTCCCACCGTAAAGGAGACCGGCAGCTACAAGCAAACCAATACCACCATCGATGGGTACGTTGTCAGGACCGGCAGGGCCCGGGTCGCCAGAAGGACCTCCCACCGGCGGTTGAGCCATGATATACACCTGAAAGCCAAGCATCAAGAAAAACAAAACGGCAAACGCTTTTTTCATTGTCTGGTGTATTTTAATGCGTTGAGGCCAAAGTTAATAAAAAAAAGAAGAGGGTATACAGATAGAAAAAACAGTTTATCTACCTATGTAAAGAAGTTTACTTTGACGGGTGTTTTCGGTCGAGATGGTTCCAAGCAATAATCCCTCGAAGGATGGGGGAAGATGAATGACGGGAGTACCGGCGCCATAGGTAGTGGCGGTATAAATCAATTTTCCTGACAGGTCATAAAAAGACAGGGTGATCGTTTGCTCCGCGTTGAAGGATGTGAGGTCAATTCCTACTTTACCCGGCCCTATGACCGCCATCAGTGCTTCTTCATATTGGTGTCCGGCCGGTTGAGAGGTTGTTGCCAGCGGCGTGGTGACTGTCGTTTGGTTTTCTGAATTGGTTTCAACTGTCATTTCCTCTGGCAGAAGATGAAGCACAAATCTGTCCGGGTTGTCTTCTGTTGAAAGTTGTACGGTATAGCTCCCGCCGGAAAGCGCGGTGAAACTCTTTTCGCGTCTGTCTTCCAGGTAAAAAAGCCCGGATATTCCTGAGTGAGCGGAAAAGGTATATGTTCCATTGCTATTGACCCTTACCGAGAGAGGTATAGTGATCATCGGATTGTTGGCCTGTACCAGGTTGATGGCAAGATCACCGTCTGCACTTTGGCTGGCCAGGTATGGTACTGCTGGGTTTCGGCTGGGTAGTTTTACCGCGTCCAGACCTTTGTCCAGGTTTAACGTTCCTGCCGGATGCAATCCCACCACGGTTTCATCGGAGAACGTACCGTCGGAGAGTACCAGGCTCAACAGGTGTGGGGACGGGGATTGATTTTGAATGAATGCCGGATTTGCTGATGATTTCACGTTTTCTGTGAGCGTAAGTGTGGGTGCATTCCCGGTGGTTTGTACATAGAACGCCTGACCTGAAGCAATGTAGCGGGACCCGCCATTCGTCCCTATGCCGTTTACGTAGCTGCTGTATTGCTGGGTGTTGGGGTTCCACATATAGATACCTTCCGCCACACTTGCATTGGTCACAACCTCGGGGTGATCCCAGTCGATGGCACTTGGGTAGGGGTTTGGGACCAGGTTCCATCCGTTTTCTGCAGGAGAGCCATTGCCGTTATAGGTGAGTGGTACGGAAACATTACCTGTGAGCGGAGTGCCCGAAATATCCAGCACCTTGGGCAGGTCGGTCTTATACATCCAAACACTGTAGCCCTTATAAGGATCCAGGGATTCATTGATGTTTTTTACAGCAACCCATCCGGAGTCCATGGAGCCGCTTGAGGCATAATCCTCATCATACCAGTAGACGTTGGCCCAATAGTTTTCCCAACCATTTCCCGCTCCGGCAACTCCTGTCAGGAATATGTCGTCATTCAATTCGCTGATGGTGATATCGGTCATCGGAAATGCCAGGTGACGAAACCCTGCCTGCCCTCCTTTGACGGAACGTTGCATGGTAATTTTACCGGAAAGTGAACTGCCGGATGGAATGGTCGCAATCCTCGCGGTTTTGGTTTGAGTTGATAGCAGTACCAATGCATTGTTGGTGGTAAACGTTCCTCTGGCGATTTTCAGGGAATCTTTGATAGAGGTGGTACCGCCGGTAATTGAAACCCCCGCATTGTTATTGATGACAAGCGCCTGATAGGACTGACTGCCGTTTATGGTCTGACCGGTTTTTCCGTTAAAGGTTACAAGGGCTGATCTGCCTGTAAATGTGCCGGTATTTGTCCAGTTCCCTTCAACGGAAATAGGGTATTGGGATGAACTCATATCCAGGCCGGAGGAGATGGTAAGGTTTCCGATTACTACCAGTCCATTTCCCAATGTTTTTGTGCCTGTACCTGCGAATGTGAGGTTATAGAATTCAAGTAAGGAAGCGGAGCTGAGTTGCTGGTTATTTCCATTGAAGATTACGAGTCCTTTTACAGGATCAAATATTCCCCCGGAAGTATTCTAGTTTCCTCCGACGGTTAATGTGTAGCTGGCGGACTTAAAAGTTCCTCCTTGTATGCTCAGGTTGCCGGCTACTTCGGTATTGCCTGTCAGAACAGATTGTCCCGCACCGGCGATTTCCAGATGAAAGTATTTATCTCCCGGTACCGGAATATTCAGCTTTCCGTTTTTTTCCAGGTGAATGGTATTTCCACTTGCTGCGGCATAGAGGGTACCCCCTTCAAGAAACCGATCGAAAACCGACAGCGAAGCACCGGCCCTGTTCGTCCAGGTGGATGACGCATTGGCTGCATCCAGCCGGTCGATGGAAAGGGCGCCAAGATTGGATACGATGACACCGGACCCGATAGAGAGTGTGCCAAGAATATCCAGGTCCGTGCCGGATGGGAAGGCCACGGTGCTTCCTTCGAGGTCAATGCTTTTGTTGTTATTTATCGTGCCGGTGCCGCTGATGGTAATATTTGTACCGCCCAGCGTAAACGAACTGTTGGAATAAAGGTGTCCATTTACCTGAAGGTTGCCATTTACTGCTGTACGTTGGTTCTTGGTGTTAAGTACGGCTCCTGATTCAATCGTGAGATCACCTGTGGTTGGCTTCTTGCTTAACCAAACACTGTCGCCGGTTGAGATGGTCACATTGCTTCCGTCGGGTGGAATGCAGTTGCAATTCCAGGTACTTGCTTCATTCCAGTTGCCCGTAGATATACTGGCAATGTCTTGCCCATGCAAAAATGGTACGTGCAATAGCACGCACATTACGGAGGTCAATAAGTAGCGCATTCGGAGGTTAATTCTACGTGATAAAAGTAATGAATATGCGTAGAATTACCTAATGGTTGTTTCCGGAATGGCTGTGTTGACGCTTGATTCGTGCTTACGGTCGATTCAATTTGATCGTCCATGCCTGATCATCAATCATCAGATGAAGTAGGTAAATTCCGGCTACATTCGGCGATGGGATGACGAGAGAGGATCCTTCTTTGGCAAGCATTTCAGTCGTTGGAGTCACCAGTCTGCCAGTGATGTCGTAAAGTGATATCTCCGCCTTTGTCCAGTCGGATGTAGGGAAGTATATCCTGTACTGATTACTGCCTGTAACAACCTTCAGTCCATCAGGTAAAGGATTCGAAGGGTCTTCAACTTGTGTAGGCATGTCAAGCAAGGTTATGATTCGTTGGGTGGAATCGATACAGCTCGCTTTCCAGGCGTAAAGCGTAACGGTATAGGTGCCGGGTTGTGTGTAGGTGTGACTTGGGTTTGTTTCACTACCGGAAGGTGTTCCGTCCCCGAAGTTCCATTCGAAGTGGGAGGCGCCGGTGGTGTAATTTGTGAATTTGACATCTTGTTCTGCCGGCCACTCAAGGGTATCGCTTTGGGCTGAGAAACCGGGATTGATGGCTTCCGGTTCTTGAATCAATACGGAATCTGTTATGCTGCAATTGTTGGCGTCGGTAACCTCGAAAGGATAATTTCCTGCAGAAAGTTGATCCAGTGATGTACCGGTATGGCCGGATGACCAGTTTACCTGATAGGGTGTCGTTCCTCCGTTCACATCCAGTTCTATGGTTCCATTGCTTTCACCTTTACAGGCGGGTGCGGTAACGGTAGAAGTCAGATTCATAGGTTGCGGAGCGGTCACGGTGATCAAATCCGTTATTGTTCCACATAAGCCCGGTCCGGACATCGTTACTTCATACGTACCCTGGGTCAATCCGGATAACGTATCCGGACCAATGCAGGCATTTGTTGTTTTCAGTATGGTTCCTTGTTCGTCTTTCCAGATCACGTCGAACGGACTGTTGGACGGAGGGGTGGCAATCACATAACCATCAGCGGTTTCGCTGCAAGAGGCAGCTTCGGAGAATTTCTCAATACCACCGGCGATGTGGATGACAAAACGGTTCATCACGTCTCCGCTGTCGATGTTGCAGGTGTAGGTGGACTGCACACGGATGTCATGGAATGTGCCTGTCTTTTTATCTTCCAGGAATGCGCATGCACTCATCGGGAAAACCTGCATGTCAAATTCGAAAGTATGTTTTCCGGTTTTTTCAACCTTCAATGAAAGTGGAATAAGATTCAATGCAGCCGGTGGCACACGGTTGATTGACATATCCTCACCGTTTATCCGGATTCCAATGTTGGAGATTCCGGCACCTATACTCCATAGTTTTCTCGCATCCCAGGCAGCGTCATAGCCCGAAGTGGTGTTGTCTTTCACTTGTATAATGGCTTCATCTTTCTTTCCAAGCGAATTTTTTAGGGTGATCTTCAGGATCTGTTCCTCCGCTACTTTGGCAAAGAAGGCTGTGTCCGTTCCTGATTTTGAGACTTCCCGCATCGAAAGGGTGGGGGAAGTGGCATTCGTTTGTACCCAGAATGATTGCATGGACGGAATGACGTTTGAACCGCCGTTTGTGCCCAATCCGCCAACAAAGCTCGCGTATTGTTGAAGGTCGTCCCTGAAAATGTATACCGCATTGTTTACAGAGCCGTTGTAAGATACACTGCCATGGGTCCAATCAATGGGAGCGGGATAAGGGTTGTTGACGAGGTTCCAGCCGTTGTCGGACGGACTGCCACTGTTGTCATAGGTCAGGGTAAAAGATTTGTCACCGACATAGGGAGTTCCGGTGATGTCAATGGTTGTTGGCAGGTCTACGTTGTAAATCCAGATGGAGTACCCTTTTGTCGGGTCGATGGCATCGGTTACATTTTTAACGGCCACCCAACCCGAATCGATCGAGCCGCCGCCGGCATAATCCTCATCATAATAGTACACGGAAGCCCAGTAGTTGGTGTAACCGTTTCCGGTGCCTGTCATGCCGGTAAGCGTAATATCGTCATTCAGTTGGGCAAAGGTGGCATCTGTAATAGGAATCCCTATGTTTCTGTAACCGGCATCACCGGAAATGTACCTTTGTATGGTCACGGTGCCCGTAATGCTTGCGGCGGTTCTTACAGAATCTAACCGGCCTGTTCTGGAGGCGGTAGACAGGAATGTAATGGCATTATTGGTATTGAAATTACCACTTTGTAAGGAAAGGATATTTCTGATGTTTTGTGTTCCTGAGGATACGGCCACTCCGCTGGCATTGTTGACCGTCAGGTTGTAGAAAGTATTACCCGAGATAATGTTTTGTGCAGAGCTGCCCTGCATGGTAACCGTTCCATCCTCGGCCTGGAAAGTACCTGTTGAACTGTCCCAGTTTCCGCCGGTAAGCACGGTATTGCCGCTGCCCTTTAATGTTCCGGTGTTGCCGCTGTAACCGTTGGTGAGGTAAAGGGTCCCGTCGTTATCCAGTGCACCGGAAATGGTAAGGGTACCTGTGATGGTAGCATTGCTGCCTGAGGCTACCTGCAGGGTGGTTCCGGAGGATACCGAAACGTTGTTGAAATTCTCGCCCCCGGTGGATGTGATGACTTGTGTGGTGCCTCCGGAAAACGTTACGGTTCCGGTGGTGGAATTGAACGTTCCTCCGGAATTTGTCCAGTTCCCAAGCACGGTCATGTTATAGGTGTTGGAGTTCAGGGTGTTTCCCGTGCCGATCTCCACGTTGCCATAGGCGACCATATCATTGTTTAAGGTCAGCGTATTTGTGCCGGTTGATTTCAGGTTGAAGTAATCCACATCCTTAATGACCTGACCCGCGGTGCCGTTGTATTCTACGGTATTGTCGTCGGCGATGGCAACCAGGTTACCGGTGGCAAGAAGGGCGCCGCCAACGGTAAGCTGTGCACTGGCATCGTTGATCCAGTTTGTGGCAGGGTCCACAGCAGTGAGGCTTCCCCCGAGTAGCACGGCCCCCTTGTTGGTAATACTAACTCCGTTTGTGACATTGATATCACCGGGAGAGCGGTTAAGGTTACTATTGGTCAGGATCGTTTTTGCTCCTGATATCCTGAATTCACCGGATGTGGAAATGGTACCGGTGCCGCTGAGATTTGTGTTGGCCCCTGAAAGCTCCAGGCGGTTGGTTCCTGTGTAAGTACCATCCACTATCAGGCTTCCCGTGACGGTCATCCGCTTGTTGTTGTCAAAGAGGGTTCCTGTACTTCTGATCTCAAGGTTGTTGATCGTGGTGTGCCCGGAAAGCGTTACCGTGTGCGTGGCTTTGATAACCACATTGGCATTTGTCGGTGGAACACAGGTACAATCCCAGGTGGTTGTCGTACCCCAGTTTCCGGTACCAATGCTTTCTATAACGTCAAGAATGTTTACATCCGTATCATAGGGAGATGCACTTCCACATCCGTTCGAAGCGGTTACGCTGACATTTCCTGTGCCGGCGGCACCCCAGGTGACGGTGATTGCATCGCTGTATTGTCCGGCATCAATGGATCCACCGGTGATGTTCCAGGTATAGGTATATCCTGGTAAACCTGAAACGGAATAAGGTTCGCCGGTGGTACCTTCAGAAACATCAATGTTTCCGGTAATGGAAGTAGCAGCAATGGCATGGATATTCACATCCAATGTCACGGGAGATCCCTGAGTGCAACTGTTGGTTTCGGTAACCGAGACACTTCCGGCCATTCCTGTGCTTCCCCAGTTGATGGTCATGGTATTACTGCCCTGAGCCGCACCGATGGTTCCACCAACGGCAGACCATTGATAGGTGCTTCCGGGCGTATTGGTTACGCTGTAAACCTTAGATGTGCTTGTGCATACGCTGTCCTCACCCGTAATGGCAGAAGTGGTAGGACCGGTACAGTTGGTGGTATCTCCCAAAGCAAACTGTCCCAGGACGGCAAGCCCTGTTCTTTTTACCACGGAGCCTGTCGGCAGGGCATGTGTTCCCTGTAACGTCCATGCAGAGAAGGCATCAACCCGTCGTAATATACGGGTGGAATTATCAACCGTAAAACTGGTGAAGTTAGTTGCATTAAGGTCCAATGCATAATTGGAACTGGTCAGGCCATTGGCTGCAGTAAGTGTCCAATATCCTTCGGCATAGGTGTTCCGGACGATATCACCGCCTTCAGACAGGGGCAATCCGGATGTGCCTGGTGCCGTAGATGTAAATGTGGCAACGAGACTTCCGGTTCCCAGATTGGTAAAGGTAACTACTGCAGGCGCAACACTGGAGCCCATGGCAACAGGAAGGGTATAGGCTGTTGCTGTGGCGTTGATCCATTTTTCATAGGTGCCCAGAATACTACCGGAAGTGTATATCAAGCTACCCGGTGTTGCCACTGAAATGCCGACGGTTATCTTATATGCACCGGTATTCAGCTGCCCGGCGGTCAAGGTAAGCTGGTTGTTAACAGTAATGTTTTTGGATGCAGTGAGCTGACCTCCGGTCTGGTTAATGGTAACATTATAAAATGTGAGGTCAAGGCTACCTGTGATGTCGTGGGTGCCGGTCCCGGAAAAAGTCACAGTTCCTGTCCGGTATGTAAATGTTCCCTGGTTGTTCCAGTTTCCCTGTATCGTTATGCCGAAGTTGGATGCGGTGACGTCCAGGGTACTTACAATCGTAATGTTGCCAAGTATACTCAAGGCAGCAGCCATGCTCTTTATTCCTGTACCTTCAAGTGTAAGATGATAGTATTCACTATTCAAAGGTGTTTTAATGGTTTGATTGCCGGCGGCAGAATAACTAATGGTGTTGCCTGTTGCTGAAGCCACCAGGATACCTGTGCTCATTAATGTACCTCCTGCCGCGAGGCTGGAGTTGGCATTGTTTACCCATCGGGCTGTTGCAGCCCCTCCGGTAATATTTCCTCCTGTGGTGAAAGTACCACTGTTGAATATTGTTAGTCCTGCAGCGATAGAAATGTCCCCTGAGGCTTTTGTAAGATTTGTTCCCGCCGTGATGAGGTAATCACCACTTAATACCCTGAAGTCGCCTGTATGCGTAATGGTTCCTGTACCACTTATAGTACCTCCCAGGATAGCATTGAGATCTAATCTTTGGGCTCCCTGGTGTTCTCCGTTGTTGGTATAGCTGCCGTTGAGTGTAAGACGTCGGTTGCTTTGATCAAAAATAGAACCTGAATTGATGGTGAGGCTATTGGCCGTGGTGTGACTGTTTAGTGTGACGGTTTTGTTATTGGAGATAACCACATCATCACCGGTGCCTGGCGTACAATTGCAATCCCAGGTGGAGTTGGTGGTCCAGTTCCCTGTATTTACGGAAGTAATGGTAATCCCGAATCCATCAATAGAACAGATCAGCAGTGATGCGACGATTAGAACGGTCGCATAACACTCATTGCTTTTACCCCTCAGGAACCTCTGTATGAAAGATGTACTCATAAATGCTTAAGTATTTGTACGTAGTCATTGTTTTCTTGTTCCTTTTTTTACTGGCTCGGGACATTAATCAGACCGGTTCTTCGATGAACGGTCGGTTTTTCTCTTTGGGAGGTAATTGGTGTTCGGTGGAAAGTAGTTGTAACTTTCAGGGGAATACTACGTTGTCGCAGCGTTTCAGAGGTATTGAGGTGGGATTGGGGTGCAGGATATCCGGTAGGATATCGGATAAATGAAGCGGGGCAGAAAATGAAAAGAGCCCATCCGATCAGGATAGGCTCTTTCAATACTATGAGGCCACTGATTGGCCGGTACGCCTTCTAGAAATGTACGATGGCTTTGGAGCTTTGTATCAATTGTCCGTTACTGAATACATTAACAAGGTATATACCAGGTCTGTCGACACTCAGGTGAGCAGTTCCTGAGGTACCCGTTTTGCCCGTATTTGCTACTTCCTGACCAAGCAGGTTGACTACCGATACGTTGATACCATTCTTCTCACTCACATTGTAGTTAATATTGATTATGTTCTGGCGGGTAGTGACTGTGGCACTGTTCCGGTCAGAAGTGTTTGCTCCGGGTAGAGTATTGATCACTTCGATGGTTTTGCTTGCCACCTGATCACATTGACCGTTTGTAGTGCTTAATGTTACGGTATACGTTCCGGCTTTGTTGAAATCATGTACCGGGTTTTTCTCGGTAGAGATCGAACCGTCTCCGAAATTCCAAAGGTATTGGTTGGTTCCGGTGGATTGGTTATCAAAGGATATACGACCACCTTCTGCAATATCCACCTCATTGCTTGAAACGGTGAAGCTTGCAGTGACGGAGGCTGATTCATTTACCTCAAATCCATGATAAATACTGCAACCATTGGCATCGGTGATCAAAACGGGATATAAACCGGCTTTCAGACCGGATTTTTCAAGACCTGAACTCCTATCGGGCCATGTAACGCTATAAGGAGCAGTACCACCGGAGATAGAGGTGATGGAAATTTTCCCATCGGCCATTCCCGGACAGCTTACATTCTGGATGGCAACGGAACCGGTTTCAGGCCCCATGCTGCGGGTAACCTGAACCTGCTTGGTGGTCGTACAGCCGTTGGCATCGGTGATCAAAGCCTGGTATTCACCGGGAGCAAGATCAATGGCTGTTGCGCCTTCCTGTACGCTTTCATCATTCCATCTGATGGAATAAGGTTGCGCTCCTCCGGAAACCTCGATCGTAGCTACCCCGTCGTTTGATTCGCAGGTTGCCGGACTTGAGTTGTCCATATCTACAGAGGCAATCAAAGGCGTGCCTTGCGAGACGGTGATTTGGGTCAGGCCGCGTTCGCAAACATTTTCTTTGCCATTGTCGTTGCCCTTTGCCTGCAGTGGTGCAGCATCTCCGTTGGATAAGGATACGAAATACGTACCAGCAGGTACTTGTGTCAGTTCATCACTCAAGGAAGGAGTGGAGGTGCTTCTGACCAGATTGCCATTTGCATCAAACCATTGGAATAAACCGGGGCCTTCTTCTGAAATTGCGATGGCCTTTCCTGACGCATCTCCGCCGCAAACAACGGCTTCTGATTGTGCAGAAAGCTTACCATTCTTATTAAGGTGAACCATAAAACGAATTTCGTCATCCGTTGTCTTAGCCGTAAATGAATAGGTTTCAAAAGACCTTAGATCCATCACCTCTCCGGTCACCAGATCCTCAATGAATACGCAGTATTTATTGTGCACCTCCAGGGCTGTCAGCGAGAGCTTATATGTGCCATTGCTCGGGACTCTTACTTGTACTGGGACAGAAATGCTTTGCGGAACTTCGGGTAAACTATTGATCGCCAGGACCTCGTCATTCTCGGTAACTGTGGCTATGTTGGGCGTGCCGTATGTTGTACTCCAGAGCTTCCATGCGTCATATTTGCTGTCAAATCCTTCCGTTGCTTCCTTTCTGAATACCAATGTCGCCTGGTCGCTTTTGGCACCTTTGGAAATCATCAATTTAATATGATCCGGCAGACTACCTGCTGCAACTGCTGAATAAAAAGTAGCATCTGCGCTGGTCTTCACATTTTCCGTCATGGATAAAGTGGGGGCTGCCGCGCTGGTTTGCACAAAGAAGGCCTGGCCGGAAGCAATGTATTGGGTACCGTCATTTACGGCAAATCCTCCGACCCATCCTTCGTAGTGTTCATGCGCATCGTTCCATATATATATGGCATCGTTTACACTGCCGTTGTAAACCACATCGGCATGTTCCCAATCGATTTGAGATGGATACGGGTTTCCTACAAGGTTCCATCCGTCATTGGCAGGGGTTCCCGAATCATCATAGGTCAGGGTAAAGGTGGCATTTCCGGTCTTTACGGTTCCGGTTACCCCAAGGGTTGCCGGAAGATCTGCGTTATAAACCCATATGGCATAGCCAACCGTATTTTCTAGATCGTCTGTTACGTCCGTTAGTGCGGTCCAGCCATCATCTATTCCCTGATCTACATAATCTTCATCATACCAATAGAGATTATTCCAATAGCCTGTATATATACTGCCGGTTCCCGTTGCTCCGTTAACGCCGGTAATGGTCATGTTATCATCCAGTTCAGCAACTACTGCATCTGTCAAAGGAAATGCCAGGTGTCTGTATCCCGCAGCTGCGGTCGTGGGTATATACCTCTGTACAGTAACATCACCTGAGATCGAGGCGCCAGCCCCCAATGTTGCGATCCGCGCTGTTCGTGTGGAGTTGGATCCTATGGTAAGATGCCCTCCGGTTGTTAACGTGCCATCGGTCATGTTAAGCGTATGTGTTACGGTTGTTGATCCGGACGTGATAGTAACCCCATTTGAATTATTAACTGTCATTGTGTACATCGTATGTGTACCGGAGATGGTTTGAGCTGAAGTACCAATGAATTCCATTTCACCGGAGCGGGTAAACAGTGTGCCACTGTTACTGAAGTTACCGGTAAGGCTAAGTTTATAATTGCTCAGTGAAAGATCCAATGCGGCTCCGGTTTCAACGGTTACATTTGTTGTGGTAACATTGGCTCCAAGGGTAACGGTTGTGCCGCTGCCTATATTCACGCTTGAGTTAGTGCTTGGAATGCAGTTGCAATTCCATGTTGCTGTGTTTGACCATGCTGTCGATGCCACACTATAAATTTTACCATATCCGATGGTGAAATAGTCACCATCGGCAAAATCTACACCAGTGAAAGTAACGACGTCTGTCCCTGGGTCGAAAGAAAACCCTGTATAATGTACCGTTGCATTGGAGAAGGTGCCATCTCCATCGACCAGGAGAACATAAAAGTTGTCATCGGTGGTTGCAAATTCGTAGCCTGTAAGATCAGCCTTTAATGTCAATGTCCCCGCATCCCCTGTCATATCCACTCTCCAGGTTCTACTTAGTCTTGAATTGACGGTTGAAGGGACATCACTTGATTGTGTGGTTGAAAGTGAAGTGTTGTTGTGACAAAATACAACGTATTCTCCATCTCCAAGGTCGGTTGGGCTGCTTATTTCAATGATACCGGTTCCCTGGGCTGTAGAGTGAATGTTACTTGCATCATCACGTCCAATCCCTGCCATTTCATAGGCATGGGTGGATTCGTAGGCATATACGTCATTCGAAACCCCTCTGCCGTATTTGGATCCCAGATAATTTCGTACAAGTGTCCGCTGTGCCGAGTTCAACTCAAAGTTGTAGACAATGACCTCGGCCAATTCACCCTGATAGTGTCCGCTGAATGTACTTCCGTCTGCAGAATAGGCACCGATAACCGTTTTGGGAATACTGGCAAAACTACCACGTGTTCCGCTGGCGCCGAAGGCACCGTTGGTCCACATATTAACAGTAGTGGAGCCATTTCGCACAATACAGGTAAGTACGTTCCAGGTTCCTCCGAACAACTGTATGCCGGAAGATATGAAGGTGCCCTGGTTAAAGCCCCATTGACGGCCGCCACTATGCCGTGCATTGATAAACCATTTTTTTGTGGAGCACAAATAGCGGTAACCGCTGAGTCCCGAACCGTCACCTACGATGAATATGGTTGCATCTGCCTGGTCCAGGTTGGTGCCAAGCAGCATGTAATCGTCCGTACCGTCAAATTTTATCGTAGGCTTGCCATTGACCCGGTTGGTTTGGAACAATGGCCTGAGAGATCCGGCCTGTGTTGCATTGTTGGCATTTCCCGAACGGTCCGTCCATGTGGAGACCGGATTATTGTTAGACAGCCCCAGGTAATTCGCATCAAGCCACAGCACATTGGAAGCACTGGTACCTACACCGGCCGGACCGGTTTGTGCTTGTGTTTCTGCTGATGTGAAAAGGAGAGCTGACAGTGATAAAATCAGGGACGATCTGAGGATGTTCATTTTATTGGATTTTACTGGCTATACGAACGAATTGAAGCCAAAGATACAATTTGATAGGTATTAATCCATAACGCGTTGACCACTTAGTCAGCCAAAGCATGTTTTAAGTGATTGACAGGTCTATTATTC
>JAGQZQ010000058.1 GCA_020435415.1 Flavobacteriales bacterium | reverse complement strand
TGTTGCTATAACGGATTACCCCGTTGCAGCTGGTCAGTTTTGCCCTGTAGTAATATTGTAAAGATGTGTTGATCGTGGTCACCTGCAGCACTGTGGATGAGCCCGGGATGTTGGTCCATACACCGTTGCACGGACGTCTTTGCCATTGGATATTTCCCCATGAACCCTGGAGTGACATAAGTACGCTGGTGCCGGGGCAGGTGTAAGTACCAAAGTTGGTCAGGGTGCCGCCGGCAACCGCATCTGCGTCAAAGATGCTGATGTCATCGATAAACACCAGGTTGGCGCTTGGTTCAAATTCATAGTTCAGATTCTTGGTCTCTACGGTAAGGTATTTCAACTCGCCGACTGGCAGGGAGAAGGCCGGAATGCTGATGGAGATGGATGTCCACGGATTGGAACCACCATTGGCATCGCCAACGAATACGGTACCTACGGTGTGAGATATGGATGGACTGCCTGTTACCGGATTGGCATTGTGAAGTTTGAATATGAGATAGGCATCCTGTTCACGTGAGTCGTGAATGTTGATGGCCCATGCATTCAGGGTGTATGATTTTTTTCTGTCCGGTGCAATCACCAACTCGGTATACAGCCCTTCGCAGTTCGGTCCTTCATCTTCCTGCAACATGATATAACGGTTGTTGGGAGAACCGTTGTGGGTGTTGATGGCTCCTACATTGCTGTAAAAAGTGTTGTATGCATTGAGAGGAATGCCTTGAGCGGGGATGGGAGTGAACGGCTCCTGTGTTTTGATACTTCCCCTTACACATAGATCCGGAAGTCCTTTGTATGCATGCCAGCTGGTTACGTTGGACGGATGGTTTGCGAAGTCCTGATAAATAGGAAAATTCTCAAAGTTCGAAAGACTGATGCCTGATTCGAAGCCCCCGTTTGGGACGAGCTCCAGCGAGCAGCTTTGCGCAAACGTTCCGGCGGCCAATAAGCAGCCGATGATGGAAAGAGCGTAGTTTTTTTTCATGGTCGTGTTATTAGTAATGTGAGTATTAGGTGTGTTGTTGGTGGATTAAAAGTAGTGTGGGCTATGCTTGTAAATTGATGAAATGCGGGTTTGGTAAGGCCTGTCGAGTGTGTGGTATGACCTTTTGAATAAGTGGTTCAGGGACGAGTAGCGAAAAAAAGCGGGACGATCATGCGACCGTCCCGCTTCTTGCTTATCAGGAAAACAGACTTATTCTTTTACCACTCTTTCCGTGAAGATCTGGTCCGGAGTAGTTACCTTAATAATGTAAAGTCCCTTCGGTTGTTGTTCCAAATCCACCTGTGATTGTGTTAATGATTCGTATGATTTCTCAAACACCACTTTACCGGTTATGTCGAAAACCTGCAAAGTAGCATGAGTGACTTCAGCATCCGTAGAAATAGACACGGATCCGTTGGTTGGATTAGGGTATACGCCCAGGTTCACCGCCGTTGCCTTCGTCATATCTGTTGCTTTTTTACCCGGACCTGTAGCACCACCTCCTGATGCACCGCCACCTGCTGCGCCACCTCCGGCAGATCCGCTCTTGGCGATATACACAATTGCGTCAATCGTTTTAGGTGCCAGGCAGCCATTGTCCGACCATATGATCCGTCGGATCCGGTAGGTCTTGTCCTTGTGAAATGTTACGGATGGATTAGTGAATTGGAAGTCTATTTTGCCATCTCCATCGTTATAGGTTGAGTGCCATCCTGTGGGATTGTTAAATAGTGGGGTGATCACCGCATGCGTGATATGATCTACCTCATCTATATGCCAGGATTCACTCATGCCGGCAAGCCGCTCATTAAATGTTGCATACACCGTGTATGTGGTTCCACCGGTATAGAATTTGGTGTGCTTTGTGAAATTTCCATTGAACAGGAGATACGGATCGTTTGCTATCGTTACGCAATCCGTGTTCTTGCAACCCGTATTGTTATCGGTAATTTCGAGACAATAGGTGCCGGGAATCGAAGGGTGATAGGTGTCGCTGGTGCTGAGCGTTGCGCCAACTGCCTGGTACCATTTGTAGGAGTAGTTGCTAAACGGATTGAAGGGTACGTGATTATACAATGTGGGAATCGGGTCACCACTGCATAGCATTACATCAGCTCCAAGATTGACAGTTGGAGGCTGAATAACATTTACGGTAATGCTCTTTGTTCCCTGACAGCCGGCACCGTTGGTGGCTGTCACCGTATAGGTCGTATTACCGGTAGGGTAAACTGTGATCTGATTTCCGGTTTGACCGGTGTTCCATACATAGCTGCTTCCTCCTGTTGCGGTAAGAGTTACTGCACTACCTGCGCAGGTAGTAGAAGAGGAGGTAATATTTATTGAAGGTGGTGCATATACCCTGGCATATATCTGATACTGGTTGCCATTCGGTCCTGCCTGGGCATAGTTATTACTGCAAACACTGGTATTAGGATAGTATCGCACATATACGTCTGATACGGAACTTACACATTGATTTATTGATCCGTAGAACGGCGTATGGGCATTTAATGCCCAAATCTCTCCGCCCTTCCACTGATCTGCATTGATGCTGGCATAGTAAGTCCAATATCCATTGGACGGGTGTTTGTAGTAAAAAGAATAATAGCCACAGGTTACCTGATTTTGAATGTTCGTGCCATTTCCATATGTGGATCTATTGATAAGATAAAGGTTGTCGCCCTGACAGGTAACACCGCAATTACCTTCGTTTTGCCCATTGGCATCTGTAAACCCAAAAGACATGTAAAAGTTCGTGACACTTGGACCGGCATACGATACCGAAGTGCTAAGGAGCAACGGAACGCTGCAAATAAAGTAAAGTAGTTTTTTCATCGTTATTAATTTTTAGGATGTACAATACCCCTGGGATTTATATTCGAGATAAAACTAACGTAAACGACCTCGGGTATTTAGCCTGTTATGACATACGGAGCCATATATTGAGTATTTGGTAGAAAGTCATTAGTATCCGGTTTCGGTTCACTTACGTGCATAAAAAAGCGGGATGATCTCGAGATCATCCCGCTTTTCGGGGGTCAGGTCCCGGGTTCCGGGGCAGGAGGTTAAAAAAACTTGTGAACCAGGTAAGCCGCTTTTATTTTGAATTGTTCAATCAGGTGCTTGATGAAGCGAACGGTCTCCGATTCATTGGTATCCTGTTTAGCAGTAGCGAACATCTTGATACCGCTGGCAACAACCGATGATATAATGTTGCTCCATGAAAAGAGCTGAGCGATCCCTGTTTGCATATTATTTCTTAATGCCACTATTTCGCCCTCAAAGTTTTTCTCAACTTCCCGAATCTCACTTCTGACCTTCCTTTGTTCTTCCTGAAGTTCTTTCAGGTTCCTGATCTGTTTTGTTCTCATCGTGATATAGGATGGATTTGATGAAAAGGTTTGTAAGTGGCAGCGTTAGTAGCCGTTTCTTAAAAATGATCAACGGTAGCGTCAGACCAATCAGGATAGCTCCCATGATCAGAAAGCCAAGCGCATAATTGTCTAACTCAGCTCCAATGTATAATGCACCAGAGATAAGTAATAGAAACAGGATCATCCCGTAAACCATAAGAAATAAGGCTTGTGCGGAAATCGTTCCGCATGCACGGGCCACTTGTTCAGTGCCTTTCAATCGGGCATAATACAGTTGCAAATGAGCGTAACGGGTTGATTGGTCTACCAACCCGTTACACAAGTGCTTTATCTCTTTGTTCATTGACATGACTGCATTGGTGGATGTTATGCATCCTGGTTGTTGGCAGCGGTTTTGTCATATACCTTCTTAGCCGCATTGTGTGTCTTTTCTTTGACCTTCTCCTTTACATCCGTTGCACTTTTGGCTAAATCCTCTTTGGTTTGGTTATACTTATCGGAGATAACCTTACGCGTTTCTTTACCACTTGCAGGAGCCAGGAGGATGCCGGCTACCGTTCCCAAAGCAACACCCACAATGGTGCTTATTGCAATTTTTCCAGTCGTATTCATAACTATTGTTTTTATTAAATGAATATTCCGTTTGTTGTATAGTGAAGTGAAAATTTCATTCCAAAGTCTTTAAGTGTGCCGTTTCAGCTGTTTAATGGAAGGACCGGTTTGCGCAGTGTTGAGTGCAATGCCTATCGTGTGGAATTTATTCCACATAAGAAGTGGATAAATCCGTTTTTTAGAACGTTCGAAAAGTAACAGAAGAAGGATAAATAAAAAGCCCGCCGGAAACATTCCAGCGGGCTTTGGGAAAAGATGGGTTGTGGTTAGATGATAGTCAAAGGATAATAGATGTTAGATGACAGACAATAGACCAGGTTATGTCAACAGATATCGCCACATCTTCACACATCATAAATCACCACATCATCACATCATCACATCACCAAATCAATACTTCAGCAACTTATGCGAAGCAGTCAGGTTACCGAATTTTACAACCAGATAGTACACACCCGAGGGTAACTCACCGGGATGTACGTCTGTTACCGGTTGACCGCCGGTTACAGCTTTTCGATATACCAGCTTGCCTTCTATATTGTAAACGGAGATTTCACCTGACCCCTCCACCTGACTTACATCAACCGTGAACTTTTCGCTGAAGGGATTCGGGTACACCACGATATCTTCCATGTCTTCTTCATCTATGCCATCCGCTGCAGTATCGCCGAACGATCCGTCGTTGATTACGAGATGTTTTACCGGGCCGCTGGAGCATCCTGTGATGTCAATGTCATCGATATACACCCAGTCGCTGTTGCCTGATGCGTCGCACACAAAGCGGAAACGAACATTGGAGGGGAACGGTCCCTGGATGGTTACCGCGTCGTTGTAGCGTTGGTTGTTAACAAACTCGTCATTCAGGTTCCACTCTTCCACCGTGGTGTAACTGCTTCCACCGTTGGTAGAAATCTGTAGCCAGAAATCCTCATTGCTGTTGTCCATGCTGTTGCACATGTACGAAAAGCTAACGGTCACTTCTTCGAAAGAAGAAAGATCTATCACATCCGTGTTGGAATAGGATGATGATGAGTTGTCGCGCAGCTGTAAGCTATAACTGCCACTGTTGGCATATGTACTGTTGGACACGCGTGCGCAATCCGAACCGCCATCATTCCAGATGCCCCATCCGCTTTCAAAATTATTGAAGTCTGCTTGTATGCTTATGCATTCACCAGATCCGGGAGCTGTGGCTGTAATGTACACCGTGTTGGATGTGGTAGTGGCCCCGTCATCATCGGTTGCCACTGCGGTCAACGCATATGAACCCCAGTCGGGAAAGGTCCAGCTTCTTGAGTACGGACTGGGAGCATCGGTTCCGACGGAGCTTCCGTTTACAAAAAATTCCACCTGCGTCACACTGCCATCTGCATCGCTTGCTGAAACGTTGATGGTGATGGCTTGCAGTGAACTGTAGTCTGTTCCGGTGGACGGGCTGGTTACATTGCATATCGGAGGAGTGTTACCACCCATAATGGTTATGACCGACCCGTTGCTCGGATTCCAGATGTTAAGGTTTGATGGAATGGTGAATGGATCGTTGTTGCTTACGGAGCCCACCTGGTCAGCATTGTCTACATTAATGGTACGCATCTCGATCTTTTGCTGATCCACGAACACCCATTTGAATTGGTTGAACATGCCGCTGTTGCGTGTCCAGGTCTTATCGTCATTGTTGGTTCTGAGCGGGGCGCCCCAGCAACCTTCTCCGGCATATACGGTGCCGTTGGTGTTTTCCTGGATGAAGCCTTCGTCACTGCCACCACCTGTAGAGGGCATGACAGGCCAGGTGGTTTTCACCGTGTGTGCGTCGCATTCAACCACCAGGCGTACACCGTAATCATAGAACGGTTGGGCCCAGCTGCTGTACTGTGTATTTCCTTCCGATTTGGAGCTGGTGTGAGGACGCATCGGTTTGTGGTATTGGGCGGTTTTCCAGGTGATACCGGAAGAAGCTTGCAAGTCGTTGACGAGCCAGTTGGTTTGTGTGCCTGTGATGGATGTTTCCGTATTCAATGTATACGTACGGATCAGGCTTCCACCGAAGGTGAGGGCGTAGTACACTTCCGAGCTGGGAACGTCAAACAGGTTGTAGATGATAGAGTTTGAGCTTTCGTGGTTTCCGCGGGTGGCCACGATAGGGAACATCCGTCCATCGGAAGCGATGGTCAGCTGCCAGTCGTCAAACCATTCTCCCCATTCGGAGTTTGAGCCGCCATCGGTCATGTCACCGCCGAAAAGCACGGCGTGAGGTTTCAGTTTGGCCACCAGTTTATTGGCGTTGCGACGTGGGGTGGCGTTGTTACGTGAGTCACCACCGGCGATGAATGACAAGCGTTCGGAAGGGGTATTCGGACAGGTGCGGAACCAGTATCGGGCGCTATTGCCCTCGCTGTCTTTGATCACGAAGTAATAATTGGTGTTTGGCTGCAGACCTGTGATCCGGGCGAAGGTATTGGTCATGCCTTTGTCGCTCACTGTTCTGTCAGGCGTTTTGCTGTTAGGATATGCGCTCCAGTTGGTACCCAGATCAGTTGGACCATAATATACGGTAGCACCTGATCCGGAGACCTGGTTCCATCCGATGACAATCGTTGTAGAGGGATCATCACGCAGCGTCAGCCGGTACTTGTTGGTGGTCGCGTGAGCCCAGGAGCCCATCAGCAGAATGCCCGCCAGGGCAAGGAATTTTTTTGTCCGATTCATGGCATAGAGTGTTGGTTGGTTAACGGAGTTAAAGAAACCTTCGCACCATGACATCAGCATTAGGACACTGTAAAGATTAATGCCGTTTTTTGTTCGATCAAATGTGGAAATCTTGTGGATAGTAATGTATATTTAAGAACCTTATAAAGTGGAGTTCAGGTTAAGGTAAGAAAAATTTCACACGTTGCAGTCTCAAACCTACGCTATGAATACGTCTACGAACCAACGTCTGTTTTTGATACTAAAATGGACCTGTTTTTTTCTCTTTGCGGGCAGGGCCTACCAACATCTTGTATGGGACATTCCGATCAGGGCCTTGTTATGGGACCAGGATCTGATGGAGGGGTTGATCACCACCATTACCGGGATGACCTGGCAGGAGTATGCGACCAGCCAGATACAGGATATCTGGATTCAGACCGGCAAACAGGTGATGGGTGTGTTCTATGCCCTATGCGCGATCTTCACACTCATCATCAATGAGCGTCGGAAATGGATGGGCATCACATTGCTGGTGGGCTCCGGATGCCTGACCTTTCTTGCCTTTTTATACTACAAGGAAAAGTTCTTTCACGTGGGTCAGTTGTTCGAGTACACCGCCCAGGTGATCAGTCCGGTGTTGTTGTACCTGGTGCTATTTACCCAGGTGCCTTCTTCCCGAATTATGCTGATCGGAAAGGTGACCATTGCTTTGACATTTACATGTCATGGCTTGTATGCCTTCGGATATTACCCACAGCCGGGACAGTTTGTAGACATGGTGATCCGCGGTTTTTTCCTGGATGAGCCGGGGGCCAGACTGCTGCTGAAAGTAGCCGGTGTGTTGGATTTTGTGATCAGTGTCGGGATCTTCCTGCCGCGAAGGATAGCGACTCCATGTTTATGGTATGCCGTGGTGTGGGGAGGCATGACGGCCCTGGCCAGGGTTACCACGCAATTCTACATCGACTTCCCATGGGATAGCATCAATCAAAACCTGCCGGATTTCCTTTACCGCATTCCACATGCAGGCTTGCCGTTGGCCATGTGGTGGATGATGAAACATGAAAAAGTAAATGAAGTTGGAAAGGAAACGTATGGTAAGATAGCGGGCGTGCCTGCTTAAGAAAAATACCAATATATCTATATTGTCTAATCCCAAACTATGCAATAGAAAATTTTCTATTGCATAGCGATTAAGAAAATCAACCTTTTCGGCCCGTACTTCGTGCATCCGAAAAGTGATTTTCTAAATCGGGATAACCCCAACTAAATACAGATAGTTCGGCTCGTTCCTCACCTCCTACTGCATAAGTTGGGCTAATTGAAATTGACCACTCATCCCATCAATCCCTCCGAACAGGCAGTCGGACAAACCGGTCGGTTATCTGTCATTGCATATGAATGATTTCCTGAGCACATTGGTCCGTCAAACCAACCCGGGATTTATGAAATCAACTTTTACTTTTTTGTTATTACAAGGTGCGGTGTTATCCGGATACGGACAACAGGTCACCACCTTTTTGAATTCCGCCACCGAGAAGGTAAACGATGGCATGGTGCTGGACCGTGCCGGAAACCTTTACGGATCGCATTATGCCGGTGCGAATGTTTATAAGGTTGAGCCGGATGGAACCACAACCACCTTTGCCACCGGCTTCGACACGCCCAACGGATTGGCCTTTGATTCTCAGGAGAATTTATTCGTGGCCGATCTGGCGGGAGGGCATATTTATAAGCTGTCACACACCGGAACTTTCCTGGATACGATTGATGTTTCGAACCCCTCCGGTATCATCAAAGCGGCGGGCAGCGATACGATGATCTTTACACAATACTACAGCCATACCATCAATAAACTGGCACCGGATGGAACGATCGTTCCCTGGTTCAGTGGGGCCCCGTTGAACGGACCGGTAGGGCTGGCTGTTGATTCGGCGGGAAACGTATTCGTCGGAAATTTCAACGACCGGAAGATTTACAGGTTATATCCCGATTCATTGGCCTATGTGGCTACTGTGCCCGGACCGTCCACAGGTTGGTTGGGATTCATTACCTACACACGGGGAATGCTGTGGGGTACCAGTTTTAACAGCCATAAAATTTACTCCATTCATCCCTATGAGTTGGACAGCGTGTCGCTTTTCGCCGGTGGGGCGGTGGGCAGTCTGGATGGTCCGGTTGGCACGGCCCGATTCAATAGTCCGAATGGCATCATTGCCAGTCTGGGTGGAGATTCCTTATACATTTCAGAAGCCAATACCGGGAAAGTCAGGATCATCGCCGATCTGCATACCACGGGGGGGATTAATGAAGAATTAAGAATGGAGAATGAAGGTGGGGCCTTGGTGGTATTTCCGAATCCGGGTCATGATGAGATCTCGGTAAAGCTTTCCAAACCTATTGTCCGGGTGGAAGTGCTGAATCTTCAGGGTGCGATGGTGGCGGTGTCTGGAAACCAAAAAATACCGGTCCGGGAGCTTGTCCCTGGGATGTACATGGTGAAAGTTTATACCGATGATGGCATGGCCACCGGACGATTTATGAAGCGGTAGAAGGAGGCCTTAGGAGGTAGTAGGCAGTTGGCAGGAGGCAGTAGGCAGTGCGCCATGAGAATCTGCAGGTGGTTATTGCCGTTCATTCTTTATTCTTCACTCTTTATTTTTCATTCTTAATTGAAACAACATAGTATCCTGCCGTGATCAGGAAGTTTCTGAAGAAGGGGATGGCTGCGACAATGCTCCAGGCTTTCCGGGGTTTGAGGCCGAACTTTACCTCATAATTAGGATTGATGAAATAGAGGCCTTTTTTGTCGGTATGATAATTTTCTTTTCTCAGAATGCGTTCAAATCTTTCAAGAGATATGCCGGTTTGCTTGATCTCCAGCAGTGCTTCAACCGTATCGTTATTCTCGCCGAAAGCTTTTAGAATGCCTTTGTATGCGGGAGTTGGCAGGATGTGGAAATAGGGGAGTTTGGAAAGTAACTTGCTCCGGCAGATCTGTTGGTGGCCTCCGAATGGGTTGTACCAGGGCGGGAATCCAAGAAAGAATTTGCCTTCGGGTTTCAGGAACTTTTTAACGATATGCATGAACTTTTCCTGACCGTGAATGTGTTCGATCACATCACGCATGATGATCAGGTCGAATTGTCCGAGGCCTTCCACATTGTAAATATCGTCACTGATGAGTTCTAAATTCTTTACCTGTGGATGTTCGGTAAAATATTGCCTGGCGTTTTCAACCTTGCTTTCAGATATATCGTTTCCGACTACCCTTTTGCAACCCAGGTCCAGGAAGGGCAGGAGGTTACCGCCTTCACCACAACCTATTTCCAGAACAGAAGTTTCGGAGCCAATATTCATGACATCCTTCAAAAACGGGATCACGTGTCGGGATACCGTTTTAGACTGTTCTTCAAAATATGCTTTCCGGTTGGTGTGCCTGTCTTGCATGTGTGCTGTATTCATCTCCTTTTGGAGGGAGGTAAAGATAATCAAATGCACACATGTAGATATTCTGACGGTTATGTAAATTCATGCCCCGATGCGAACCGCACTCAGGCACTTATCCATCTAAAATCAAAAGAGCTCGCAGGTCATTTAAACCCAACTTATGCAGTAGTAGGTGAGGAACGAGCCGAACTATCTGTCAAAAAGTGGAATCCCGGAATGGTCTTTTCATTCAGACTGACTATGTTTGTAGTCATGGTATAAATATGGTTGTGTGTGACTATCAGATGTTGGTTCGGCAACTTTAAACCTCAAACCTTAAACTTTTATTTTTGCGAATATGCCAAAGTCAGTACGTGAATTAGAGCCCAAGGAAATGTGGAATCACTTTGCCGATCTGAATGCGGTGCCACGTCCGTCAAAAAAGGAAGAACGTGTCAGGGAGTTCATGGTGCGCTTTGGAGAAAGACTCGGACTGGAAACCATCCAGGATGAAATCGGAAACGTGATCATAAAGAAACCGGCCACCCCGGGTATGGAAGATAAGCAGACCATCGTGCTGCAAAGTCATCTGGATATGGTTCATCAGAAAAATGCCACCACCGATTTTGATTTTAATACCCAGGGCATTGAGATGTTTGTGGAAGATGATTGGGTCAAAGCGAAAGGCACCACGCTCGGTGCGGATAACGGCATCGGCGTAGCATCCATCATGGCGGTTCTGGCCTCGGATGCCATTGCTCACCCGGCGGTAGAAGCGCTGTTCACCATTGATGAAGAAACCGGAATGACCGGCGCGCTCAATCTGAAAGGAGGTTTGTTGGATGGAAAGATCCTGTTGAACCTGGATACTGAAGATGATGACGAGCTGACCATCGGTTGCGCCGGAGGAATTGACGTAACGGCAACCGGAACCTATGACGTAGTACCAACTCCGGAGAACCACCTGACCTATCAGATTTCTGTCAAAGGATTAACGGGTGGGCATTCAGGAATGGATATCCACCGTGGTAGGGGCAATGCGAATAAGATCATGAATCGTATCCTCACGGATGCTGCGGGAAAATTCGGAGCGCACGTTGCAACCATTGATGGCGGTGGATTAAGGAATGCCATCCCGAGAGAGTCTGTGGCTTCTGTTGTTGTTGCAGAGAACAATGCCCGGGATTTTGAAACTTTTGTAAATGCTTTTGCAGAAAAGGTCAAAGCCGAATTCAATGAGACCGATCAGAATTTATCGGTTTCAGTTGGGAAGGCGGATGCAGCGAAGAATATATTGTCTGCTGCATTTCAGGATGCATTTTTAAGAAGTATTTCTGAGGCAGTCAACGGTGTGTATAAAATGAGCCCGGCCATAGAAGGACTGGTTCAGACCTCTAACAACGTAGCGCGGATCCTGGTGAAGGACGGAGAATATACCGTCATGTGTCTGACAAGAAGTTCCGTGGATGAAGAAAAAATGGAACTGGCCAATGTGCTGAAAGCAACACTGGAGCAACCGGGCGCCGAAGTTACCTTTGCCGGCTCATATCCCGGCTGGACACCCAAACCGGAGGTGGCCATTGTCAAGATCATGGATAACCTGTACCGGGAATTGTATAAAGAAGAACCGAAGGTGAGCGCCTGTCATGCCGGACTGGAATGTGGCATCCTGGGTGCAAACTATCCGGAGATGGAAATGATCTCCTTCGGTCCGAATATACGTGGCGCCCATTCGCCTGATGAAAAAGTGCAGATCAGTTCCGTCCACAAATACTGGAAACTGTTTCTTGAAACGTTGAAAAGGATTCCGCAGAATTAGGGGGCATTGGCCATCCTTGCGTTGGAGTGATAAGGGTATGTGTTGCTATAGTTATTTGATTCAATCAATTATTCCTGTTTATCAGATTGACAATCACTTTGATCATCATATCTTTTTCCTTCGGTTCACTTTCGGCAATCATTAGTGTCAATGCTACAAGTGCATTGTCTGCCATGCGTTTTTGACCTTCTTCTGAATATAGTAAATGATTTCTTTCTAAAAACCAGACGAAAATAAATGCTGCAATCCGTTTATTTCCATCGGAAAAGGAATGGTTTTTTACAATGAAATAAAGTAAGTGTGCTCCTTTCTCTTCTATGCTTGGATAAAGATCAACACCATCAAACGTTTGATAAATTGCTGAAAGGGAACCTTTAAATGATTTGTCCTTTTCATGCCCGAACAGAGAACTTCCACCAAAGCTTATTCTTAGTCTGTTAATAGCTATTAGTGCTTCAGAATAGTTTATCCTAAATATTTCTGTTTTGGTTGTTTCTTCTATCGCAAGTTGCCTGTGGTCGTATTTGTCAAGTACATCCAAGGCGTAGGAATAATCAGTGATAACTTTTAGCAATCCGGTAGCTTCATCAGAAGAGAGGAGCTTTTGATTAGCTACTTTTTCGAGCAGTTTTACAGTTTTTTTCAAATCCGAAAACTGCTGTTGCGCTTCTTTCAGTCGCTTTTCATTGATAGCATGACCTTTAACCAAAAAATCTTTAAGGATTCTGTTTGCCCATATACGGAATTGAGTGCCTCGTTTGGAGTTTACACGATAACCAACAGATAGTATTGCATCCAGATTGTAGCATCTTAAGTTTCTTTTAACCAATCGATTACCTTCTTTTTGAACTACCGAGAAATACTCGGTAGTTGTCGATTCTTCCAATTCTTCAGACTCAAAGATGTTTTTTAGGTGCAAACCTATAGTGTCCGAATCTTTTTCAAATAATTCAGCCATTTGCCTTTGAGAAAGCCAAATTGTCTCATGCTGAAGTTTTACATCAATTTGGGTCTGACCATCATTGGTCTGGTATATGACAATCTGATTTTCTTCTTTCATATATTATATGATTCTACAATGTAGGAAGTTCATATAGATGTTTGTGTTCATCTTGTTCGGTGCTCGATATTTCCGTCAGAAAGAATACAATGAAATGCCACTTTTTAGCTCAATTGGTGAACCGTCTCTGTAAAAACTATTTGTCTTTCAATGTATCTTTTTGAGTAGGATTTTCAAATTGCGTCTTATTGATCAACATGATGAACTCATTTGAATAAAGTGTCGCGTTGGTATTGATTAGCTTCAATCTGCATTTTGTTTCAAAATCACCACTGCACTTGATTCCTCTTGTCATTAGAAAATGTCGTGGAGGTATGATATGTTCGTAATAACTGTTTCCGCACCAACTGTGCGACCAGTACTCAATGGGCTTCCATTCGCCATGTTCGTCAACAGCCTCGACAGACATGATCATGCTGCCATCCTGAATTTTAAGTGTAGCCGCATATATGTTGGAAAGATTCGCTATATAGATCGGGAAGCTCTTAACCTGTTGGATTAACGTGTCATCCTGAAGAACCACCCTGTCTTTATTTGAAAGTCTGTCGTGAAAAAGATAACTGGCCCAAATAGGCTTTTTTTGCATGGTTAGTTCATTAACCGTATCTACCATAACCTGAATATAATCATTGGAGAAAATCAACTTGTCCTCAAACTCAGGGAGTTCAAACGACTCAAAATATAGTCCTTTGGTATTTTTTCCTGGTATGGAAATATCCAGTGTATCCGCAATGCTATCAAGTCTTTCTACATGATACCAGGCATTCAGCATGTAGTTTGGTGACAGGCATAGGCTTGTAGAATCCTTATTGCCAACGATGACTGGAATCTTTAGTGGTTCAACTTCCTCGCCTTTGTAGTTAGGGAGCATCAGGAAAATGCCAATGGGTAACAGCACCAGCCCGATGGAAAATTGATTGATGAGAATAATTGATGGCCTCGTTCTTTTCAAGCGGAATGAGTTTATATTCCACTATAACGCTAAATCAGCATATTTCTATGCGGCCAGGTGCTGGAAGTATTCAGAAAATTTATTGGTGTTGATACCTGGATGTTTGATTGAATCGGTTCATGCTGGCGATACAGATGCACTGGTAGGGCGTCCATATCGCATCAGCAAGGCCTCATAGGTCCCTACGTAGGACCATAGCATCAACAGACTGTAGATGTGATCTTCGACCGGAATCGTAAACACGCGTAGTGCCAAGTTCTCGGTGTCATCATACATCACAACCGGGAAGGCCGTCAGCAATCCGTTCACGATGTAAAAAAAGAAAAGGTGCAGGGGGAAGAGCAGAAACAAACGCTCCGTGACGGAACGTGGAAGTGTAAGTCGAACGGTTATGAGGGCTGCGGCCCCGAGCAGGGAAACGACCTGGGTGTATGCCAGGCCATTTGATGATACGGCAAGCACGGATAGAAAGATGATCGCAGCGATCAACAGCATGTCCATCCAGGCGCCCATCTTCCATTCAGGCAGAAAGTAACGTAATACTTCATGCAGGAATAATAAGCAAAAGGGGATGCAGACAAAGAACAGGATCTCTTCCAGTGGCAATCCGAATATGTGTATGCCCACCAGATGCTGATTGTTAAAGGACCATATCCCCAGGGACGTGTACCAGGCATCCCATGCAATGAAAAATGTACCCTGGATCAAGAGCACAATGAAAACCAAAGGCCATTTTCGTACAAATCCGAACCGCGGATCGAATGAGAAAAGAAGTGGGATGATGATCGCACCTATATTGATCAGGAGGTAGGTCACGGGCTCACAGGTATCAGTTCATTCATCATTTTCAGAAATTCCGGGTGGATGGAGGAACGGGTGGCCTCATCCGCCAAACCTTTTACAATCATGTCATGGTCTTTTTGAAGGTGTTCGCGGTAACCGGTAAATTCCGGGGTGTTGAATTCTACCGCGTACCGCAGAAACCGGATGCGTATGTCCCCGGAATCCATCTTTACCGCTTCACCAAATGAATCTGAGCTACGCGCCAGGTATTTCAGTTTTGTATAAGGGTTCCATGAGTGTTTGGCCTTGAATGCTTCTCCGGACGCTCGAAAGGCAACCTTCAGGGCTGTTGTTTCGCCGGAGGTCGCTAACCTGATCAGTTCTTCAGTACCCTGCATGTTTTTCTCCGCCTCTTTGTATGCGGAGATCAGCCTTGCTTCGTTCACAGAAGGTGCAGAGAAAACCGCAAGCAGGGTTCCGATTATGGAAAGGGTTTTCATGCATTTAAAAGGTTACGTGCTTCTGCGAAATACCTGCGGGGCACCACGAGCATGCCGAAACAAATACCATCTTCCTTTCCTGTTCTTTTATGATGTGCTTTATGTGCCCTTCGCACAGCCACAACGTATAGGTTTCGCGAACGGGTGAACCATTTGAAGCGTTGATGTATGATCACATCATGCACCAGAAAATAAGCAGCACCATAGCACATAATGCCAAGT
The DNA here is from genome assembly GCA_020435415.1 of Flavobacteriales bacterium. NCBI lineage: Bacteria > Pseudomonadati > Bacteroidota > Flavobacteriia > Flavobacteriales > Flavobacteriales bacterium. The sequence continues at coordinate 6,089 of JAGQZQ010000058.1, read as the reverse complement.
CCTGCTGAAAAGGCAGGCCAGATTTCGTAGTTAATTCCAAGGTAGATCAGAACCATACTGGGTGCGGCAAAGATGAGGAAGAATGCATCGTTCATTTCAAAAAAGCCCGGCGTAGGTACATGGTGGTCCTTGTGAAGCTTCCACAAAAATCCATGCATGACATATTTATGGGTGAACCAGGCCATGAATTCCATGAATGCAAAAGTGGCCAGGAAGAATAGGGGGTTAAGCATAGTGTTCATCGTCATATGGCCAATGATCGTGTGATCTCACGGTCCATGAATTTTTCCACCAACGGGAAGCAGATCTTGAACCATTCGGTGAATTTCTCAGGGCGGGCATCTATATCGTTATAAACAGAAGACATGTTGCGGAAGGTAACTGCATCAACCTCTTTGGGATTTGGGATCACCAGTCCGTCATACCAACCTATAAATACATGATCCAGCTCATGCTCTGTCAGACCATGCCCAACATCTTTCTTATATACAAAACTAAAGGCATGGTGGACCGGACAGGTAAATCCCAGTTCTTCCATCAGACGCCGGCGAACAGCATCATCCAGCTTCTCTCCCGGTCGGGGGTGGCTGCAGCAGGTATTGGTCCAAAGCCCTGGTGAGTGATACTTGCTCAGGGCGCGCCGGTGCATCATCAGTTCTCCTTTGGAGTTGAAGATAAATGCGGAAAAGGCCCTGTGCAGCTTTCCTTCCACATGAGCCTGCATCTTCTCCATGGTTCCGGTGGGCTCATCCAGGCGGTTTACGAGGATGACCATTTCCTTATCTCCCGGGTTCGTCGTTGTTATCTTCATAGCTTAAAAGAGATTAGCACTGTGTTTGATATATGAATTGAACAGCAGGGCATATTTCTGCAGATTAGGTATGCGAATCCGTTCACGTAAGACCCTGTGTGCAGGCGTTCGTTTAATCTTCAGAAACAATTGGTAGTAATAAGTATAGGCAACATACACCCCGAATCGTGAACTGCGGGGTAATTGCATGATACCCTGGAGGGCAACATCAAAGTCCTTGTGAATATCATCCTGTATACGTTGTTTGGTTTCATCATCGAGTTTGTAAACGTCGACATCGGGGAAATAATTTCTGCCCAGATCCATGGCATCGTGGCGGAGGTCTCTCAGAAAATTGATCTTTTGAAAAGCGCTGCCCAGGGCCATGGCATAGGGGCGCAACTTTTGGTAGCGTGTCTTGTCACCTTCGGTAAATACATGAAGACACATCAGGCCTACCACCTCCGCTGATCCCAGAATGTATTGCTGAAACTTCTCCGGGTTATAGGTTTGGTCCTTCAGATCCATGGCCATGCTATCCAGGAAAGTATTGACGAGTTCATGCTCTATCCCGTATTCATTAACCACTTTCTGGAAACTGTGAAGAATCGGGTTCAGGCTGATGCCGTCGGTAATGGCTTCATATGTATCAGATCGGAATTTCCGGAGCAGACGTGCCTGATCATGACCATGGAAGGTGTCGACGATCTCGTCGGCAAAGCGGACAAATCCGTAAATGTTGTAAATGGGTTGCCGGAAGCGTTTGCTCAATAAATAAATGCCGAGCGAGAAGCTGGTCGAATACGTTTTGGTTGTTCTTTCACTGGTGTGGTCACACACCTTATGATACAGGTCTATCATTGTTTGTAAGTTTTAGCGATTTCGTCGGCAACGATCTGACCGGAGATCAGGGACGGTGGCACACCCGGACCGGGTACCGTAAGCTGACCGGTGTAGTACAATTGCCGGGCTTTCTTGTTGCGTATGGAAGGCCGGAGAAAGGCGGTTTGCTTCAGGGTGTTGGCCAGACCGTAGGCGTTGCCTTTGAAAGAATTATAGTCGTGTTTGAAGTCATTGTGCGCATATGATCTTTTGTAGATTTCATGACCCCGGATGCGCATATCGAGATTTTTCTCCAGCCGGTCCAAGATCAGGTCGTAATAACGTTCCCGCGTTTCTTCTGTGTCATCGAGTCCGGGAGCTACCGGGACCAGAATGAACAGGTTCTCATGGCCTGGTGATGCCACAGATGGATCTGTAACTGAAGGGGCACAGACATAGAAAAGCGGTTGTTCGGGCCAACTGGGTTGGTCGTATATTTCCCGTGTGTGTTTTTCAAAGTCGGCATCGAAGAACAGGTTATGATGCCGGAGTCCGGGTACTTTGCGATTCAACCCAACAAAGAATAAAAGCGAGGAGGGGGAGAGGACCCGTTTGTTCCAGTATGTTGCGTTGTAATTACGAAACTCAGGGTCCAGTAAGTGTTGATCTACATGGTGGTAATCGGCTCCGGCGACAACCACGTCTGCGTGATGGCTGTGTCCATTGGCATGAATGTATGCACCAGGATTGTGTGTCAGGTCGATGTGATTTACCGGTGTGTCCAGCTCTATGGATACGCCCATTTCCCGCGCGAGCTGTGCCATTCCTTTGGCCACCTCATGAAAGCCGCCCATGGGGTACCATGTTCCCAGTTTCATGTCTGCATAATTCATGAGACTATACAATGAAGGAATCTGGGACGGTTTTGCGCCAAGAAATAAGACCGGAAATTCCAGTAAGCTCAGGATTCGCGGGTCACGGAATTTGCTTCGGATGTATTTGTTGAAAGGCTTGAACAGAGATAAACTAAAAACATCTCCAAGCAAGCGCGGTATGGCATACTCGGTTGGGGATAGGCCCGGTTTATAAACCAGGTCCTGCATGCTTAACCTGTACTTGTGTTCGGCCTCCCTAAGGAATTGATCCAACTGATGGGCGCTACCGGTTTCCCATGATTCAAAAAGGGTTTTCAGGTCTTCTAGGTCAGCGGGAATGTCTGTGAAGTCCTTCTCCCAGAAAACACGATAGGAGGGTGAGAGACGCACCAGGTCATAGTAGTCGGAAGGATGCTTTCCGAACCGATTGAAATACTGTTCGAATACGTCCGGCATCCAATACCAACTCGGGCCTTTGTCAAAAATGAATCCGGCTTCGGAATGCTGGCTGGCCCTGCCACCTACCTGTGAATTCTTATCAAGCAGGCGCACATTAAAACCATGAGACGCCAGTGTGGTGGCGGAAGCCAATCCGGCAAATCCGGAACCTATGACCGTTACGTCTTTCATCGTTTGCTTTCCTCCAGTTCCTGCATCAGAATTTTTCGGGCCTGGAAGATCTTGCTCTTGATCGTACCGATGGGTTGGTCGAATGCCTCAGCGATTTCCCGGTATTTGTATCCTTTAACAAACAGATCAAAAACGTCACGGAGATTTTCGGGGAGTTTATTCAGGCTGCGTTGGATCTCACCCATGACTACGATGGATTCCGCGGATGACACATCACCTTGCAGATGGGAGGCTGCCATGCGTTCTGCCTCATTTTGGAAATCATTACGCAGCACGGTTCTGCGGTAATTGTTTAGAAACGTGTTGCGCATGATGGTGAAGAGCCATGACTTGAAATTCCTGTCTTCCCTGTACTTCTGTTTGTAGGTAAGGGCTTTCACAAGGGTGTCTTGTAAAAGATCCCTGGCATCGTTCAGATCACGGGTCAGTGAACGGGCAAAATATTCAAGGCTGCGTTGATGAACGACCAGTTGATGGTTGAATTCAGTCATGTTTTGTTTATTAAATATTCAAATAAGTTAAACAAATATGCAGCACTTAAATGAAAATACCAATAAAATGTCTAACAATAAATGTTAAAAAATAAACAAAAAGATGATGCGTATCCGAAGGTAAATGGAGTAAGTTATTGCCGGTCAGCTGATTGGCTGGCAGTTTAAGGGAGGGTGAGAATGTTTAATGATTTTACACCAATCGATCTACAAAATCGGCCAGGCTTTCAAGGTAAACACAATGGGCGGGCAGTTTCAGAGACTTAACCAGTTCTGGGCGACCGGTCATCTGTATCTCTGCATCCGGAAAGGCATCGGTCAGTTTTTTAAAATGTCCTTCCATTTCTTTTGAAGGGCGGGCGGTTGTACAGATGGTAAAGAATTTATTCGGCTTTGTAATTTCAGCAACTGACAGCAAGTCCTTAAACGGTACGTTCTGACCAAGATAAACAACCCGTCGTCTTCGGGAGCGCAATATATATTGTGCGAACAAGAGTCCCAATTCATGAAGTTCGCCTTCGGGGAGATAAAGAATATACGTTTCCTTTTCCGGTCCTTCATGCATTTGTCCGTCTATCGCGGCGATCATCTTCTGCCGGATCAGGTTGGAGATGAAATGTTCCTGTGCCGGGTTGATGTTGTCTATGCCCCACATCAACCCCACCTTATTCAGGAAAGGGTAGATCACCTGCACGATGGATCCTTCAAACCCATACCGCAGCATGGACGTCGAAAAGATCTTCTCAAACCGCCTTTCGTCAAGCTCGATCATGGCCACCATCAATCCGTTGATGAAAACTTCTTCCGGCTGGTCCGCGGTGCTGGCATCGTCAAGAATATTTTTGATCCGGTCCCTGATCTGCTGATCACTCAGCTTGCCGATGTGGGAGATCTTCATGCCCTGTTTCATCAGCAGAGTGACGTTCAGCAGTTTCTTTAGCTGTTCGTTGCTGTAATAGCGGATGTTGGTATCCGTTCTGTCCGGATGCAGCAGGTTGTACCGTTGCTCCCATATCCTGATGGTGTGTGCTTTTACACCAGAAAGACGTTCAAGATCTTTAATTACATATCGACTCATCACCCGGGATATGGTTCCCCATTGTTGTTGAAAGTTCCTGTTCACAATTTTAAACTTTTTTTTGCTGTCAACGACAAGCAGTGCATGGTGCACCATAAATACAACAAAGATGGAGCGGTATTGTTTACTTTTCGTGGGAGGTTTTAATTGGAGGGGAGGGATAGTTGGGGTGTGGACGGTCAGCTTATTCGGCCGCTTTGGGGTCGGCCCCCCTGAAGTGAAAAGCCGGGGAAGTACATAAAGGATACGATCCTGAGGTATTTCGAAGCCGGTCATTCTGGATTTCCTAACTATTGATCAACAAAATGGAACTTTATCATGCCAGCGATTGAATCCCGGCAGAACTCAAATAGCTTTTGTATGTCGCCTATGCTTAGTCCCAGCTTGGTCCCGGCTTAGTCCCGGCTTGGTGCCGGCTTGACCCTTAAAGAAAAAGGTCACCTTCGTATAATCCTGTCCCTGGTCGAACTCAGGAGCGGCACCGGTATATGCTTTCCAGCCGTTGATCATCTTGTCAAAACCGTAACCGGCCCTGATATGAACAATAGGCGTTATGCCTGATTGGATTATTTTTCAATTTCCGTGTAACATTTTTTAAGTAATGACGTTCATATGGCATATATGCCATATGAACGTAAATAGCTCAAAATTTAAACCCGCTTGATTAAGTCGAAAATATATTATAACTTTACTATATATTAGCATATATGCTAATATATAGTAATTGAAATGAGTCGAAAAAGCGCCTTTTTACTTGTTCGGAACCAAATCGAGCAACTGTTTGATTCTCTGGATGCCCGGAGTTTCTCCAGTATGTCAATAGCTCAAATATTTGATTCGTGGAAACGGAAGTGGGGGCTCCCGAAATCAAGCAAGGCAAAGCGCTTTATCCAGTTTCTTACTGATTCTAATCTCATGTTGCCCCGCACATATACGAGCGAGAATGGCACGCAAAAAATAGTTTACACCTGGAAAACAGAAGATGATTTCACCAGCTATTCCGGTTTGGTAAATGGTGGGTATTATACCCACTATACAGCCATGTACCTGCATCAACTGACACTCCAGATCCCCAAGACACATTATCTAAATTGTGAGCATCGGTCTGAAATGGAGCACGGGGAATTGGAACAACGGCTCATAGACGCCGCATTCTCGAAGCCGCAACGAAAATCATCCAAACATTACCTTACCGGAGGAGTAAAGATCGTTATCCTCAATGGAAAGTTTACGGATCGTATGGGTGTCATTCAAGTCAAAAATGAGACGCAAACGTTCTTCTACACCGATCTCGAAAGAACATTAATCGACATCGCCATTCGTCCGGTTTACTCCGGAGGAATATTTGAGGTGCTTGAAGCCTACAAAACAGCCAGGGACAGCGCCGATGTAGAAAAACTTGC
>JAGQZQ010000057.1 GCA_020435415.1 Flavobacteriales bacterium | reverse complement strand
CCCCATAGGGGTGGCATCTTAATAGAATCGTGTGTCATTGTGCCATTAAGCCCCATAGGGGTGGCATCTTAATAGAACCGTGTGTCATTATACCATTAAGCCCCGTAGGGGTGGCATCTTCGTAGAATTAAGAATTAATGTGTCACCGGTAAACAGAGGAAAGCCCCGTAGGGGTGACATCTTATCCGGAAAAATATGTCATCATAATGAAAGAAATTCTGAATCGCCTTTTTGAGTACAAAGCCCTTAGCAAGGACGAGGCTTATGAGGTATTGAAAAACATTGCTTCGACATCCTACAACAACAGTGAGATCGCTGCCTTTCTGACCGTTTACCTGATGCGAAGTATCACCGTAGAGGAACTGTCCGGCTTTCGTGATGCATTGCTTGAACTCTGTCTGAATGTGGACATGTCCGATCAGGATCCCATCGACCTGTGCGGTACAGGTGGTGATGGAAAGAATACATTCAATATTTCCACCCTGTCTTCATTTGTGGTGGCAGGTACCGGTGTGAAGGTGACCAAGCACGGTAACTACGGCGTGAGTTCGGTGTCCGGGTCATCCAACGTGCTGGAGCATTTCGGACTGAAGTTCACCAACGACAAAGCCATGCTTCAAAAGCAACTTGATAAGGCTGGGATTTGTTTTTTGCACGCGCCCCTGTTTCATCCGGCCATGAAACAGGTAGGGCCTGTGCGAAAGGAACTCGGTGTAAAAACATTTTTTAATATGCTGGGGCCGATGGTGAATCCGGCGTTTCCTAAAAAACAGATCGTAGGTGTGTTTAACCTTGACCTGGCGCGACTTTATCAGTACATGTTACAGGAGACAGACAAGAGATTTGAGATTATTTACGCCCTGGATGGATATGACGAAGTTTCACTGACGGGAGATTTCAAAACGATCAACCGTTCCGGTGAACATGTTTATCGCCCTGAACAATTAGGTCTTCATGTGCACAAAGCCGAAGAGATTTTCGGCGGCAGTACGGTGGAAGAAGCGGCATCTATCTTTAAGAAGATACTGGAAGGTGAGGGAACCGGGGCGCAGAATGAAGTGGTGATCGCCAATTCCGCCCTGGCCATCGCATGCGCCAGGGAGGATGTCAATCTCAACGACGCGGTTTCGGAAGCACGGGAATCACTGGTATCCGGCAAAGCCCTTCAATCTTTTAAAACATTACTTGAACTTTAGATTATGAATATTCTTGAAGAGATCATCGCCCATAAATTTAAGGAGGTAGAAGAGCGCAAAAGCCTTTATCCGGTGAAATTGCTGGAGACCTCACTTTACTATAACAGTCCGGTGGTATCCTTATCTGAATACATCAGGCGCCCGGATTTGTCCGGTATTATTGCGGAGATCAAACGCAAGTCACCCTCAAAAGGGATGATCAATGCCCACATCTCAGTGGAGCAGGTGTCAATCAATTATATGGTGGCGGGTGCATCTGCGCTGTCTGTGCTAACCGACAAGCAGTACTTCGGCGGAAGCAGTGAGGACCTGACCATAGCGCGTAAATTCAATTACTGCCCGATCCTGAGGAAAGATTTCACGGTAGATGAATACCAGATCATTGAGGCCAGATCCATTGGAGCGGATGCTATCCTTTTGATTGCAGCCGCTTTGGAGCCAAAGAGGGTGAAAGAGCTGGCGGCATTTGCCAAATCTTTGGGCCTCGAAGTATTGTTAGAACTTCATGACGAAACAGAACTCGGTCATATCTGCGATGAAGCGGATGTCATTGGCATCAACAATAGAAACCTGAAAACGTTTGAGGTATCGGTGCAAACAAGTCTGGATATTATCCATGCGCTCCCCAAAGAAAAGACACTGATCTCTGAAAGCGGCCTGGGTGATCCCAAAGTAGCGGCTCAGCTCAGGCAGGCCGGTTACCATGGTTTTCTGATTGGTGAGGGTTTTATGCGTACCGGTCGCCCGGGTGCAGCCTGCGAGGAGTTTGTGAAGAAGTTGAATCAGGAGTTGAAGGGCGCGGAAAATCTGAAAACCAAATAGCGCATCGCATATGTATGCCTGCCAATATATCACAAATGCCCATTGCCCATTGTCTAATGTCTAATGTCCATTGTCTGATTACCCATTACCATTTCCTATGACTAAAATAAAAATATGCGGCATGCGGGATGCAGCCAATATCAAAGAGATCGCAGGCCTTTCTCCGGATTACATGGGTTTTATTTTTTATAAAAAATCGCCGCGTTACGTGGGCGATGACTGGGATCCTGCCGTAATCGCCCAGGTGCCGCCCGAAGTCCGCCGCATCGGTGTCTTTGTGAATGAGCCTGAAGCGAATATGGAAGCGGCTGCGGATAAGTATCGGCTCTTCGGTGTGCAGTTGCATGGAAATGAGTCACCGGAAAAGTGCCGCTCCATGAAAATGAATGGCCTGATCGTGATCAAGGCATTTGGCGTTAACGGGGCATTGGACCTGGATTTTATGGAGATGTATGACCGCCACTGTGATTATTTTCTGTTTGATACGGCGAGTAAAAATCACGGGGGGGCCGGTGAGAAGTTTGATTGGGAGCGGTTGAAGACCTACAAAGGAGATACACCATTCTTTCTGAGCGGCGGAATTGGCCCGGATGACGTGGAGGCGATCCGGTCTTTGAATATGCCCAATTTTCACGCGGTGGATGTGAACAGCCGGTTTGAGACCGAACCGGGAATAAAGAATGTGGAAGCGTGTAGAAGGTTTATTGGGGAATTAAGAAAGAGGATTTAAGAATTAAGAGTGAAGAATTAAGAGTGAAGAATTAAAATCTGACGTATCATCCTTAAACAGAGGAAAGCCCCGGAGGGGTGGCATCTTAATAGAACCGTGTGTCATTATGCCATTCAGCCCCGTAGGGGTGACATCTTAATAGAATCGTGTGTAGTTATGCCATCAAGCCCCGCAGGGGTGACATCTTTGTAGAATTAACCATTGAATAACAATCGTCTATGTCACAATTTCAAGTCAGCGAAAAAGGCTATTACGGAGAGTTCGGGGGAGCATATATCCCCGAGATGCTCGTGCCCAATGTAGAGGAGCTGCGTGCCAGCTATCTGGAGATCATCAACAGCGATGATTTTCAAAAGGAGTTTCGCGGACTCCTTCGCGACTATTGCGGAAGGCCCACGCCGCTGTACTTTGCCAAACGCTTGTCGGAGAATTATGGCAGCCGTATATACCTTAAACGCGAAGACCTCAATCATACCGGGGCACATAAAGTAAACAACACCATCGGACAGATCTTGTTGGCGCGGCGATTGGGTAAGCAACGTATCATTGCCGAAACAGGAGCAGGTCAGCATGGTGTGGCAACAGCAACCGTATGTGCGCTGATGGGTATGGATTGTGTTGTTTACATGGGAGAAGTGGATATGGCGCGGCAAAAGCCCAATGTTGAGCGGATGAAGATGCTCGGCGCCACCGTCGTGTCGGCTACATGTGGTAGCAAAACCCTGAAAGACGCTACGAATGAGGCTATTCGTGACTGGATCAACCATCCGGTGGATACGCATTATATCATCGGTTCTGTGGTGGGGCCGCATCCGTACCCCGACATGGTTGCCAGGTTCCAGTCTGTGATCAGTGAAGAAATAAAGATCCAGCTTAAAGAACATGAAGGGCGGGAGAATCCGGATGTGGTGATCGCTTGTGTAGGAGGCGGCAGCAATGCCATCGGTGCTTTTTATCATTTTCTGGATGAAGAAAGTGTGCGACTCATAGCCGTGGAGGGAGCAGGGGAGGGCGTAGAAAGCGGACGTACTGCAGCTACAAGTGTCCTCGGGAAACCGGGGATTATTCACGGCAGTATGACCCTGCTGATGCAGGATGAATTCGGTCAGATCACCGAACCACATTGTATTTCTGCTGGGCTGGATTATCCCGGTATCGGACCGGTGCATGCTTTTTTAAATAAATCAGGGCGCGTCAGCTATGCCCATGCGACAGACAACGAGGCCCTGGCTGCGGGATATCGGCTGGCCAGACTGGAAGGTATTATTCCTGCACTTGAATCGGCACATGCTTTGGCCTACCTGGAAAAGGAAAAATTCAAACCGGATGATGTGGTGGTGGTGAACGTATCCGGCCGCGGCGATAAAGACCTGATGACCTATATCGAAAGGAGAGACCAATTTGAAAATGAGTCAACCTGCCAGCCGACGCTTGGGTCATTGCAGGGCAGGCTGGTTTGAAAATGTGCTAATTACTACCTACCAATGACTAACCTTCTACAATCAGCGTTCAACAGCGGGCATCCAGTCCTTTCAGTATATTTTACAGCTGGTCATCCTCAGGCGGGATCTGCGGTACGGATCATACAGGCGCTACAGGATAATGGAGTGGATATGATAGAGATCGGCATGCCATTCAGTGATCCTTTGGCAGATGGACCCACCATCCAGCACAGCAGTGAGGTGGCCCTTCGCAATGGGATGAACATGAACGTGCTATTCGAGGAGTTAAAAGGGATCAGGGAAAAGGTAACCATCCCCCTTGTAATGATGGGCTATCTTAATCCGGTACTGCAATATGGCGTGGAGAAATTCTGTCAACGTTGTGCGGATATCGGCATTAATGGACTCATTATTCCAGACCTGCCCTTGGATGAATTCACGCAGCATTACAAGGCTTCGTTCGATAAATATAACCTCGAATTTATTTGCCTGATCACGCCGCAAACCTCAGAGAACCGCATCCGGGAGATTGATGAAAAGACCGGTGGGTTTATCTACATGGTGGCTGCGGCCAGCACGACCGGAGCGAAAGGTGGCATCAGCGATGAACAGATCACCTATTTTGAAAGGATAAAAGAAATGAAACTGAAACATCCGCGCCTCATCGGATTCGGAATCTCCAACAAAGCCACTTATGAACTTGCTTCCTCTTATTCGGGCGGCGTGATCATAGGCAGTGCCTTTATCAAAGCGATAGAAGGTAGCAATGACATTGAGGGAGATGTCCAGCGGTTTGTGAAAGGGATTCGATAATTTGCTAATGTGTTAATGCGGTGATATGCTAATGACTATCTACTAACTACTATCTACTAGAACATGATCATCCAACTACAACCTGATATCACCGAATCACAACTGACAGGCATTCTGGCAAAGGTGAAGGAGATATCTTATAAACCCACTGAAGTAAAAACACAGCAGGGGCGTTACCTCGTGTGCATCGGAAAAAAGGAATTCGATATCCGGGCTGTGGGAAAAATGCCGGGAGTGAAAGACATTCATCGCGTATCGGATGGTTACAAACTGGTATCCCGGAAATGGAAGGTGCATTCCACCACCATAGACCTTGGGGATGGCGTGAAGATCGGGGGCGGTGATTTCTCGATCATGGCAGGTCCATGCTCTATTGAAAGTGAAGAGCAGGTGGAAAAAGTGGTACAACACCTTGTGGCCAATGGCATCCGTATCATGCGCGGAGGTGTTTATAAACCGCGCAGCTCACCATATGCCTTTCGCGGTCTGGGCCTGGATGGATTGAAGATGTGGCATTCGATCGCGTCAAAACATGGCATCAAGATCATTACGGAAGTGATGCAAGTGAGCCAGGTAGAGGATATGTATCCATACATCGATATCTACCAGGTGGGTGCAAGAAACAGCCAGAACTTCAATTTGCTGGATGCCCTTGGGGAAGTTGATAAGCCAGTACTGATCAAGCGTGGCATGTCAGGAACCATTGATGAACTGTTGCAATCCGCCGAGTACATTTTCTCCAATGGGAATGAACGCCTGCTTTTGTGCGAACGCGGCATACGTACCTTTGAAAATGCTTACCGGAATACTTTTGACATCAATGCCATCCCGGTTTTGAAAGAAAAATCCCACTTGCCCGTTATCGCTGATCCGTCGCACGGTGTTGGCGTGCGTGCTTATGTTCCTGCCATCGCCCTGGCAAGTGTGGCGGCACATGCGGATGGGGTGATCTATGAAGTCCATGAGAAGCCGGAGGAAGCCCTCAGCGACGGTCAGCAGACGTTGAATTTCGAAGAGTCTGAAAGACTGGTGAAGGGAATGGAAGTATTGCTGGGGGCGGAGGTTTAAAGTTTGCAGCGCCGGCCATAGCTTCAGCGAAGGAGGGTAGTTTCTAGTTTCAGGTTTGTTGTTTGTACAAGATCATACATCCCAATTTGTACATCATATATCACCCATCATACATGTTAGTAACAACAGAGGGTAGTTACTTTGGGATCATTCTTACCGGAGTGGTGGTACTCATCTTTCTGGGGGTATTGATATATAAACTGAAGTTTGGTCGGGATAGCATTGAGGTAAACCTGAGAGGTAAGGCATACAAGCGCATCAGTGACTATGCGGATGGTGATAATGCGACCCTGGTGGGAACTGTGGACTTTCTTGACAAGCCGTTGATATCTCCGCTTACCGGGTATAAATGCTGTATGTATCGCATAGAAGTGTATGAGGATTCCGATGGTGATCAGCAAAATCTTAGTTCATTTAAAGAAGAGGTTATTCCCTTCGTGATTCGCAATGGTAAAGAAGCGGCTTTGGTTTTTACAAGTCAGTCACTTATTGATGTGAACATGGACACTGTAGACCAAACCGGATTATTTAAAGGACTAAGTCCCAAAGTTGAATCGTATATACTGGCGCAAGGGGTGACCACAAAAGGTATGCTGGGTTTTAGAAAAACCTTTACCGTGAAGGAAGGTTTGATAGAACGACGGGAAAAGGTAGCCGTAACGGGTTATGGACATTGGAGGGCGGCTTCAGATTATAAAATAAAAACAGGGAGTGGGAAAGTTCTTGTTATTCAATCTGACGGAAATAATCCCGTGTATATCAGCGATGCCCTGACTGCACTGCGGCCATTCAAGAGATAGTATTCTTGAGCGGTTATAATTGTTCTGATTGCCATATGAGTTCGGATGGTTTAAAGTTTAAGGTTTAAGGCTTACCTTGCCCGCATCGCCTTCGCATAGCTGCTTCTGCGGAGCAAGGCCATAGCTTTAGCGAAGGAGGGTTGTTTGCACAACATCATACATCGCACGTGCAAAGATTGGCAAACTACCTCAATTGAAACATCACAGGCAAAATATACTCAACATTTACCTTCTTTCCGTTTAATACACCGGGTATCCATTTGCCTCGGATTTGCTTCACAGCGTTGAGTGCCTCCTCATCGCAACCATATCCAATACCGCGCTGAACCTTATGATTGATTGCGGTTCCGGTGCTGTCAACAATAAAAACCACTTCAACAATGCCTGATATGCCTGCATCTTGTGCTTTCGGAGGATAACGCATCGTTTTTGCAATGATCTTCTGCATGCCCTTAAATCCTTCCGAATATTCGGGTGGGTGATCCAGCTTGGTAAGGGTTTTAGTAGATCCATCGATAACATTATATTCCTTGTCATCATCAGAAATAGACTTTGTTGAAGTTGTATCCTGGCCGAGAAGGAATATTGGAATGAGGAAAAATACCGAAAGTAAAACCTTAATCATGCCGATGTTTTTTGGTTAAGTCCACAATGTAGTTACAAATTTCAATGTTTAATAGCATGGGGATGGTTCGGTGAAGTTAACCTTGAGAATCACTACGCTACACGCAAGACAATTGTATCACCATTGAACAACCATCGAATTAACTATCTTACCAAGAATTTCACCCCTATTCACTTTTGACATTCAGGAGATTGTTATGAAAACCCATCTCGTTATATCTGTATGCATTTTCATCTTTATGAGTGTTACATTTTCTGCCTGTAAAAAAGATAAAAAAACGCCGGTCTGTGATGGCTCCATGCCCACATATAACACGGAGATTTCAGTGATTATTCAATCCAGCTGCATGGGGTCAAGCTGCCATGGTGCGGGTTCCAAGCATGGAGAGTGGACTTCCTATACCAACCTGAAACCTCAACTGGATAATGGCGGGTTCAAAAAATATGTGTTGGAAAAACAATCCATGCCGAAAGGATCCAGTCTCAGTCAGGAACAGTTGAATATGATCCAATGCTGGGTGGATAACGGATACCCGGAAAAATAGGATAAGGTTTAATGTTTAAAGTTTAAGGTTCCTGGATTTTAAACATTCGTGTCTGATCTCTGAATGTCTGACCTCTTAATCTTCAAGGTTGGCTTCGCTCATCGCCTTCGCATAGCTGCTTCTGCCGAGCAAGGCCGTATCCCGTAGTTACGGGAGAAGGAGGGTCGTTTCTGGTTTTTGGTTTGTACAACATCATACATCACCCATCTCACATCAATTAGACACCACGCCATTATTCACAACCGAAACTGGTGACTTGACTGTCTTTACACGAGACTGACGGGTTCTTTCCAGAGGCGCTGCAATAAAAGCATTGAGCGCAAATGAAAATGCGAGGGTGACGCCGATGAGTAAAATGCTCATGACCGGTGTGAATTCCACATCAAAAAATCCGAATACGCCAATCACGAGCATGTGGGAAATATAAACAGGGTAAGACAGCTCGCCGATATAACGGTCGAACTTCCATCTTTTTGTATGGATGAAAATGAAGGGTAGACTGATGAAGAATAGTGTGAGATATATGTATGGCTTGAATTTGATTGGCCAGGCGGTATAGGTAATGGTCGCAACCAGAACGGTGCCAAAGATCATGTTCATGATTCGGGGGCTGATCGGAATATGTTCCAACATTTTGTACAATCGATACGCAACGATCCCGAATAGGAAGAACACCAGTTCGGTCGGAAAGAAACGGTGGGTCCAGGGGTCATGGGTCAGGCCATTTGTATACAGGATCACACGCAGGGTGAGGGACAGTGCGATGAGGGTCAGAATTGCAGACCATTTACGCTTTACCAGAAATGGTGCGATCAGGTAGAAGGTGATTTCAATGCCGATCGTCCACGCCTGGGGCACCATCAGGAATTTGTATAACGCCGGATCGGTATTGCGAAAGTTGGTCGTGAAAAATAACTTACCGGTTTCGATATCCAAACCCAGGAACATCACCACATCCTGCAATACCAGGAAGACATTGGTGAACATGAGGAACAGGAAACTTCCAAGATTCAGATCTTTATAATGCTCATGAAATGCATGCATGCTTACGGAGTCATCTCCGCCTGTCACAAAATAGGCGGCGCTGGAAATAATCAGGGTGAGAAGGGCAACGGTCCAGTAAACAGGAAAAAGTCGCAAAAGGCGATTGGAAATGAACAAGCGATAGGACCCGTTTGGCCCTATGTATTTTTCCGTCAGGATCAGGGCCATGTAAAACCCGGAGATGATGTAAAATGATTGTACTGCCATCTGCCCACCCACAAACCTTATACCGAATATAGAGCCTGAATGGCTAACGACTACTGAAATTGCTAAGATCAATCTGATCAATCCCATGCCTGCTGATCGTTTTCATGGTTGGCATATAAGAGTATAACCCCTTTTCCTAAATTCGAAACGGTAAGGTATGATCCCTGTTGCCCATCCTGTATTTAATGCTACGGTATGACCATCATGGTCAATGCACATCCGTTCATTTGACACTATATACTGCATTTTAGCCTGTAAGTTTCGCTATCACGGGGAATAAAGTCCAAAACCAGACGAATCGCGAAAACGTAGTGACGAACAATTTGGATCCCTTATCCAACTCTAACTGCCTACTGCCTACTGCCTACTGTCCACTGTCTACTGTCTACTGCCCAATTACCATCTACTAACTACTAATTACTATTTTGCACCCGCAAAACTTTAACACGATCATATGCAGCTCAAGGATATTTTCAAGAATAACAAAAAGTGGATCGCAGAGAAGTTGTCTGTAGATGAACAATATTTCGAAAAGCTTTCCGAGGGACAGGATCCGGATATTCTCTACATAGGTTGTTCGGACAGCCGTGTAACGGCGGAGGAGATGATGGGGGTAAGGCCCGGTGATGTATTCGTGCATCGCAACATTGCCAACATGGTGCCCAATACCGACCTCAATGTGATGTCCGTAATTAACTATGCTGTGGCACACCTGAAGGTGAACAACATTGTTGTATGCGGACACTACTATTGCGGAGGTGTGAAGGCTGCCATGCAATCCACCGACCTGGGTATTCTAAATCCCTGGTTGCGGAATATACGTGATGTGTATCGCCTGCATCATACAGAGCTCGATAAGATCCGTAATGAGGAAAAAAAGTACAAACGGCTGGTGGAGCTGAATGTTCAGGAGCAATGTATCAGTGTGATCAAGACGGCGGTGGTTCAAAAAGCATATGCCGAACGTAAAATCCAGGTACATGGCTGGGTATTTGATATTCATACCGGTCAGCTTATCGACCTGAAGATAGACTTCCCGAAAGTGTTGAAGGATATTATGAAAATTTACAGGCTTATATAAGGTTTCTAGTCTCTAGTCTCTAGTTTCTGGTTTCTGGTTTCTGGTTTGCCCGCCGTAGCTTCAGCGAAGGAGGGTAGTTTCTGATTTCCATAGTCTATCGTCTATTGTCTATTGTGAAAGGAAGCCGGCACTGACGATGAAGTTTAGCAATACTTTGTATTTTAGCCTTGTTGATGTTTGAATGCTATGGTCCGGGTATTACGTATTCCTTTACTTCTTTGCTGTTGGTGGCTGTTCTTTTCAGCAAGTCCTCAGGAGCCGACGTTTGAATCTTTGATGAAGCGTGCCGGAATGGTGTTCACACCTCCGGATGGATTGAAACCGGTGTCTCCCATTGCCAATGACCAGATGAACTGGGAAGCAGCCTACCGTCATCCCCGAAAAAAATTCGAAGTGCGCTATGCGATCCGCCCCATGGATCACCAACTGGAAGAATACGAAACGGCAGAGCAGAATAAGAAAGAAGGCGATGTCAACATTCACCCAAATAAGTGGTTCCGTCAGGTGTTTGAAATGACGGTGCTAAATGTATCAGGAGGACAGTTACCGGATTATGCCATATTCAGCAGTGATGCGGTAAAAAAGGAATTCAATGGCGACTGGGGTGCTACAGTGACCATTCCCCCCAAAGGCGACTTCGCAGGCGGATACAAATTCTGCCTCTTTGTTTTTATTCATAAGGATGATAAAGGCGATGGCTATGTGTTCTATATGGCTGATGACAAAGATTTGCTTCTCGAAAGCATGAAACCCATCTTTCATTCCTTGAAATTTCTGATGGATTGATGCATCTCCATTGAGCATCTGAAATGTATTGATAAGATGTCCGGTCATTACCCGGATAAATTATTTAACTTGAGCGCTCCATTGATAACTTTGGAGTTGATCCATTATTAATCTCAAAAACCACTACTATGAAACACCCTTTACTTTTAAAGTGTTTTAGTGGCATTTCGTACAAACACCCCATGTCTGTGTTCGCAGCCTTCATGATGATGTCGGTCTCAACTTATGCGCAGGATAATGACGCAAGGACGGGTGATGTACAGAATGCCCTGTCTGCGCAAAAGGCCAACTGGGCCTCAAATATCCGTGCGGAAGGCAATCGAATGACAGTGGATGCAGCTGCGGCACAGACCGCACAATTCCCTGCATTGCAAAAGAATTTTACCAAATGTAATGTGTATGAACTCGACGGAAGCATCATCCAGTCCTTCGTTCGTTCCAAAGGTGATGTGTCCGAACTCACACTGAATCTCGGTGATGAGTATAACTGGACCCTCCATCTTCAAAAGAATGATATCCGGGGTGCCAATTATGTGCTTCGCGAACAAACTGCCAACGGTGTGATAGAGCATCCGAGAAGCCCTGCAATCACCTACTGGGGGCATGTAAATAATAATGCCGGAGACATCTTCGTGTCAATATCTACAACAATCAGATCTCCGGTTTGGTGCAGGTCAATGGGCAGGATTATTTTCTGGAGCCCGTTAATCGCTTCGATGCGAATGCATCATCCGATCTGTTCGTTGTATATAAAGGAACAGATTTGAGGGTGGATGCCTCCATTAAATGTGGTGTACAGGAAATGGAGAGTGCCTATGAGCGCATTAATCCCGAAGTGGTAGCCAGTTCAGCCGCGGCATGTGCCGAGGTAGCTATCGCATCGGATTATAGCATGGTGCAGAATCAGGGCAGCGTGGCCAACGTCGAGTCGGAAGTGATCTCCATCCTGAATATGGTAACGGCCAAATATCAGGAAACACCCATGGAGATTTCCTATGACCTGGTTGAGAACTACGTGGTAAGCTGTAACGGCTGTGATCCATGGACCAGCAGCACGGACGCCAGCACATTACTGTCATCCTTCACCGGCTGGGGAGGTTTCTCCAAGACCTATGACATTGCCAGCCTGTGGACAAAGCGGGACATCACCAATAATGGCAATAGCGGTGTGATCGGACTGGCTTATGTGGGTGTGGTATGCACCAACAGCCGTTACAATCTGATGGAGCACTATTTTAATTCCCTGGGTGGAAACATGGTGGACCAGACCCATGAGATGGGACACAACTGGAGCTGCAACCACGGGAGTGAGAACAGTGTGAATATCATGTCTCCATCTATCGGTCCTTCCAATACAACCTGGACCACCACATCGCAAAACTCCATTGTGAATCATAAAAACAGCAGGAACTGTCTGACGGCTTCCTGTCAATCGCCTCCCGTTGCGAACTTCGTAGCCAATACAACGGTGTTGTCTGCAGGTGGATCGGTGGACTTTACGGACCTGTCATCCGGTAATCCGAATGCCTGGTCCTGGAGCTTTGGTGGTGGTGGAACGCCTGACAACTCCAGCGTGCAACATCCCTCAAACATCGTGTTTAACACGCCGGGTTTGTATACCGTAACGTTGATTGCCACAAATGCCAACGGTTCGGATACAGCCGTAAAAGTTGACTACATCAAAGTAAATGCAAATGTGGGTTGTGATACCCTTAACTATGGTTTTTACCAGGGCAAGGATACGCCAGCCTGGACCATCACCCACTACTACATGAGCGGCGGTGCTGCAGGAGAGTTCGGTTGGGTGAACGGTTGCAATGCAAATGAAGAAACCGCAAAGGCTCAGTACTTCCCCAGCGCAGCCCCTTACACCCATATCATGGGAGGTTGGTTGCACCTGGCACTTGCTCATTCCAGTGACCCCAATAAGGTGGTTCCTGTGAAAATTTGGGATGGGACCGGAGGCACCGTGGGCAATGAACTAGGCTCTGTGGATGTTAAAATGTCCTTGTACGAGAGCAACGCAAAAGGGAACTTCTTCACGCAAGTGCTGTTTGATCCCCCTGTACAGGTACCAGCATCCGGTGAGTTCTTTATGGGCGTGGATATCACAAATCTGGATTGGGCAACCGACAAGGATACTTTTAGTATTGTATGTAACACAGACGGTGAGTCTTCCCCATCTATGGTTTGGGAAAGAACATCCGATGGTTCTACCTGGCAGAGGTATAACACCGGTAGCGCATGGGCCCTGGATATTTCTCTGGCCATCTTCCCGTTCATGGGCGAAGCCCTTCCAACCGTAACGTTGGATGTGAAAGACGTGTGCGGTTCCAATTGCACCGGAGAGATCAAGGCGAATGTGACCGGTGGAACGCCACCTTATACATACCAGTGGTCTACCAATGCCTCCAATCAAACCGTGACCAATCTCTGTGCCGGCCCTTACGCTGTTCAGATCAGACAGCAGTCGGGTTGTTATGGCGGAATATACCGCGATACGGTGAAATCGGTCACGAATACTATGACCGTGACAGCTACAGCCATGGATGCTAATTGTAATGGGGATTGCGATGGTACTGTCAGTGCCAGCGGCGCCAGCGGTGTTACTCCATATTCCTATGAATGGAGCACGCTCGGAGCCGGCCAGGCACACGGAAGTGTTTGTGCAGGTACCTACACTGTGACCGTAATGGATGATGTGGGTTGTACCACGACCACCACCGCAACAGTCAATGAGCCGACCGCGCTGGCGATGGAGGCATCTCAGTCTCAGATAGACAACTCATCTTGTGATGGCGAGGCGACTGCCGTTGGTGTATCTGGTGGCACACCGCCCTACACCTATCAGTGGGATGATGGGAATTCTCAAACGACGGCCACAGCAACCGGCCTTTGCAATGGTGTATATGAATTGTGTATCACCGATTCATTGGGTTGTGTGAGTTGTGATACAGCCCTGGTGCATTTGGCCATCGGTGTTGGTATGACTGATCCTGCGCAGGGTATCTCACTATACCCGAACCCCGCGAATGATCACTGTACTTTGCAGTTTGATCTCCAGTCAGAAGCGAACCTCACTATTTCAGTTTCCAATGCCATTGGCAAACTCGTAAGCCGTGAACAGGTTCGTATCCAGCGTGGTGTACATAAAGTTGACATGCATCAACTGCCCGCTGGCGTTTACCACGTGGTTGTTCAGGGAGACGGCGTTTCCTTTAACCGCAGCCTGGTGGTGAACAGGCCGTAAAAGAATTACCGCTAATATTATGAAAGAACGCCTGCCGGTTTCGGTGGGCGTTCTTTTTTAGTAGATAGTAGATAGTAGATAGTAGATAGTAGATAGTAGATAGTAGATAGTAGATAGTAGATAGTAGTTGGTAGGTAGCAGATCAGACGGGATACTTCAGAATCAAGAATGAAGATGTGTTGGAAACCCCGATGGGGTGAAATTATGATAACGAGATCATCATCAGGCGTTGGCAGGGTCATTTGACAATTGTCATTTGAAAATTTCAACCGTATCCCTAAATTCGCTCTATCATACGGATATGGTTGAAAATGCAATTGAGAATATCGAAGAGATCGTAAAGATCCAGCGTAAGTCTATTCAGACGCGGATATACTATGCGCTTATTCTGTTCTTTACCGGCGCACTCCTGCTGGTGGTGGTTCAGGTCACTGATATTTTTGATGACGGTCCCTACCTGAAAGAAGCCATGTCTGTGATCTCCGGTTTGCTTTCCAGTTTCAGCGCGTTTCCAATCAAAGAGCTGATAGATAAGATGGGAAGTATCCGCATCTTCATGCTGTTTAAACTGCAGCTTCAGAACCTGGGCAGCAGGATGGCCGGTAACCCGGCGGATGCTCAGCTACAGGAAGAGGCGGACCAGATCATTGGCATTGTGTGGGAGAAAACCAAAAAAATCGCTTTGACATAAGCATAGCACATGGAAAAAGAAGAGTTTAAAACAATGCTCGACCGTTATGAGGCGAAGGAAAAGAAATCCAACAAGCGCCTCATTCTAGCATTGGCCGTTCCCATTGCACTTACTGTGGTGGTTGCCATGAGTGTAATGATGGTGAACCGGGCTTCTCAGGAGCGGGTCGAGGCCGTAGAAGCACAGGCCAGGGCCAGTATGGATAATGATTCACTTTTTGAGGAACTGGCCAGGCAACACCTTCTGGCAGAAGATTCAACCGTCGTGCAGTCAAAGCAGGAATGGCAGGAGTTAAAGCAGGAACTGAATACGGTTCCCAAAGAGGAATTAAAGGTAAGGGTGGAGGCCAGCCTGGAACTTAAGAACATCCGGGACAGTCTGAAGATTGATAAGACCAAAGATATAAAGCCGGATCCCATTGTAACCACTAGCCATACCGATGATGGTCCGGGAGGTCTGAATTCCGGCAGTACAACACAGGTCAACAGGCGTGACAGTGTGATCGTTCGTTACTATAAAAGATCGGGCGACAATGAGCGGGTGGTAAGGGAACTTCAGCGTCTGGGATATATCGTCAACGAAAAAGAAGTGACTCCCGGTACCGAGGGGTATGAGACCAATGTGATATACTATGGAAGTGAAGTCTCCCAACGTGATGTGGAAATGGTGGCCCTGCTGTTTCGTAAATCAGGATTCCCGATAAAGCATATTGAAGCATTTAAAGAAGACCCCGGAATGGCCTGGAAGAAGAAGGCTATTGAGGTAGGGTGGAAGGAAGATGTGGTCAAATTGCAGACCTATGATCCCAAACGGATCAAAAAAGACCTTTACATGAAGAAGTAAGGGGTTGATGTAAGTTTTGTTAACATAGGGTTGACCTTAGTCCCACAGTTGATTTCCAATCATTTTTTTCTTTGATGTTGATAAAAGCCGCGTACTTGCTGGCTTGTGAATTATCGATGGTCTGTTTGGATTTTTAATTTTGTATAGCTATTTTGTAACAGACCCATTAATTCCCTCATTATGCAAGCATCCCCCAGCTTACGCGTATTAGGATTGACATTCCTATCGTTTTTTGCAACCTCCTCGTTCGCCTCATCTAACAATGATGGCGTTGATACTAATCTCGTGGCCTTCTATACCGGAACGGACTCTTCTTATTTTATGAGTGGAGAGCTCCACAGTGTGGCCAGTTATAAATCAGGAAAGATGGAGGGCCAATACCAGCTGTGGTATGAGAGCGGTGAAAAATGGTTTGAAGGCACCTTTAAGGATGGTCGTCCATACAACGTTCTCACCGAGTTCTATCAGGATGGATCCAGGAAAATGGAGATTTTTCGAAAAGACGATGAGGAACGTACGACCGCATGGTATGAGAATGGCAATCCGTCTTATCTGATGGAGTTTGTTAACGGGCTTCCCGACAAGAAACATATGTATTGGTATCCCAACGGTAACCTCAAGCTTGAAAGCCATTTCTTACGTGGACAGCGTACCGGCGTGTGGAGCCATTTCTCATCAGAAGGAGTGCTTATTAAAAGGGAACACTATGAAAACAATGTACTTCTGCTGGAAGAAAACTACCACGGAGGAGTAATGCACGGTGCATATAATGCATGGTACCCTGGCGGCTATCTGCGCGTTACCGGAATGTATGTCGGGAACGCCAAGCATGGTAAATGGAAGTATTACAATCCCGCTGGAAAACTGATCCGCGAAGAGCAGTATGTTGGTGGTAAAATGACCTCCGCCAAGGACCTTTGAATTTTCCCAAAAAAAAAGCCGTTCCGGGGCTGATACCGGAACGGCGGGGCTTGTTGCTAATATTAGCAAACTAGCTGAGATACCTGAAGTAACTCAATAACTGTGCCGAAATTGTAAGATGGTACAGTTATTTGGTGTTAGCAATTTCTTCATGCCCTCCCTTCGATCACGGATGCTCATGCCACGGAATTAGTTATTTTCGCAGGACGATGTCCGGTCCTATCACATACCTGAGAGATAAGCATGCACTTATTCTGAAGTTCATGCTCTTTATTCTTACCATTGCCATGATCGTATATCTGCTTCCCAGGGAGGGGAAGTTTAAGTACGAACTAAGCAATATGCGTGGGAAGCCATGGCCATATGAGGAATTGATTGCCTCTTTTTCTTTTCCGATCCTTAAAACACAGAAAGAAATTGAAAATGAACGCGAAGCCATCAAGGCCTCTTCGTTGCCCTATTACAACCTTGACGAATCCATAGCCGATAAAGCCCGAACATTGCTTGAAGAAAGGTTTGAGGAAAAGTGGAACGAGAAGTCCCGGGCAGGATGGCTGGATTTTTTATGGCCTAATTCCGCGGAAGCTCAAAGACAAAAGGAGCACGATCGTTTGCTAGGCCAGGCACGGAAAGTTTTTAAGGAGATTTATAGTCGCGGTGTGATCCGAATGGATGAACGGCTGGAAAACAAAAATGAGCAGGAAGAAATATTTCTTGTAAAACGAAATGTGGCCGAGGAGATCCCATGGGGGGAATTATTGACGTTGCGCGCTGTTCCTTCATTTGTATCCACTGCCCTGGAAAATCAGGAATCATCTCTCAAGGAATTCCTTCAACCTCTCATAGAAGATGTGGTTGTACCCAATGTGTTTTTTGACGAGAACAAAACAACAGCAGTGCTGGAGCAGGAGATCAACGCGATCTCCACAACACGTGGCGCTGTGCAGGAAGGACAACGTATACTTTCAAGAGGAGAAGTGGTGGATGATCAGAAGATGATGATCCTTGAATCGATGAAAGCGCAGGTGGAGGCCCAGCTGGGTGGAGCCAGCAATTATTATTACATCCTTTCCGGACAGATTATTCTCGTTACGCTCTCCATGCTTGTCCTGAGCTTTTTTCTGATCATTTTCCGCCGGGACATTATCGTAGATAACATCCAGCTTGCATTTCTTCTGTTGCTGGTGATACTGATGGTGGGTTGCGCTGCCTGGGTTGTTCACTCCGGCTGGGATATATACCTGGTTCCGTTCTGTTTTCTACCTATCGTTGTCAGGGCTTTCTTTGATAACCGCCTGGCCTTCTTTACTCACCTGACTGCGGTACTTATCAGCAGCATCATATCATCCAATGGCTTTGAGTTTGTCTTCCTGCAGTTTATTGCCGGTAACGCCGCCATTTATAGTCTGGCCAATATGCGTAACCGTTCCCAGTATTTTATATCAGCCGTCGTGGTCTTTGTAAGTTATTCCATCACCTACCTTGGAATACTGGCCATCCAGGAAGGAGCTACATTTACTGTAAACAATACCAAATTTCAATGGTTCGGGGTGAGTGCGGCGTCTATTCTTCTGGCATACCCTATGATCTATCTTTTTGAGAAGATATTCGGTTTGGTATCTGACGTGACGCTGATGGAACTGGCAGATTTAAATAGTCCGTTGTTGCGAAGACTTTCCACGGAGGCCCCTGGAACCTTTCAGCACTCCCTTCAGGTGGCCAATCTGGCAGAGGAAGCCATCCACGCCATCGGTGGTGATACGCTGCTGGTGCGCACCGGTGCTTTGTACCATGATGTGGGGAAAATGAAGGACCCCGCCTTTTTTATTGAGAACCAGGTGTCCGGGGTGAATCCACATGATGATATCCCGGAGGCTGAAAGCGCCCGGATCATTATCGGCCACGTTATCCATGGGGTTGAACTTGCGAGAAAACACAAGCTGCCTGAAAAGGTCATTGACTTTATCAGAAGCCATCACGGAACCACCCGTACAGAGTTCTTCATCCGAAGGTATAAGGAGAAATATCCTGATAAAACCGTGGATATGTCCTTGTTTACATACCCTGGGCCAAAGCCTTTTTCTAAAGAAACGTCGGTATTGATGATGTCGGACGCATGTGAAGCCGCATCACGTAGTTTGAAGAAACCGGATAAGGAAAAGATCACGAAGCTGGTCAACGGTATCATAGACGGCCAGGTGGCTGGTGAGCAATTCTCTCACGCCAACATCACCTTGAAAGACATTGCCCAAACCAAGAAGATCATCATCAGGCGCTTGTTAAGCATACACCACGTGAGGGTAGAATATCCGACTGCGGTTGCAACGGAACAGCAGTAATTACCGATGGCGGTGATGCCATGAAGTTACCGGGTATTTGACTTACTTCAGGAAGACGCCCTCTTCACCATTCTTCAGGGAAACGTCTACATGTTCCTTAAGGGTAGTGGATAGGGAAAGGCCCACAAAATTGGCTTCGATAGGAAAGCGACGGTGGGTCCTGTTCACCAGCACCGCTGTGCGGAGTTTTTTGATGGGCTGCCTCAGGAAACGTCGGCTTCCATACATCAACGTGCGACCGGAGTTTACCACATCATCCACAAGAATGACCACCTTGTTCTTTAATGACTGGTCATCAACAGGCAATTCGATCTCATACTGGATGGGGTTGTCCTTGTCCATCGTCACATCAATCAAGTCAACTTTTAGGGGAGACATGCTCCGCAAAGCTTTTGCAAGACGCTCTGCAAGGACGTATCCGTTATCCCGTATGCCGGCGATCAGCACACCCTGTTCCTCGAAATTATCTTCATAAATTTCGATGGCCATGCGGTTGATCTTTTGCTGAACCTGTTTTTCGTCAAGTATTTTGGTAGCACTACGGGGCATTGCACTTTTTTTTCAAATGTAAACAATTGTATTGAAGATGGGGGCTTTGTACTTGGGCTTAGCAGGTAATTCCACAGAGATATGTTGGTGACTCGTTTCTCTATGATACAATTGATACGCAATCGTATCTATAGCCGGATCATTTGCAATGCGGTAGCGGCAGCCTCCACACCTTTGTTCCCATATCGGCCACCTGCACGGTCTTTGGCCTGGTCCATCGTGTTGGGTGTAAGGACCCCGAAGATCACAGGAACGTTATTATCGATACTCAGTTTGGTCAGGCCGTTGGCTACGGCATGGGCAATGAATTCGTTGTGTGGAGTTTCACCTTTGATAATGCAACCCAGACAAATGACGGCGTCCATGTCCTGGCGGCGGATCAGCGTCGCGGCTCCAAAAGGCAATTCAAAACTACCGGGAACATCAAGGCGAAGAATATGCTTGGGGTCAACCTCATTGTCCAGCAGCGTCTGACGGGCGCCTTCAAACAATGTTTCGGTGATCTCCGTATTCCAACGGGCAACCACGATCCCGAACACCGCACCCTTTCCACTGGGAAGGGATTCTGGTGCCGATAAAGATTGGTCCTTGGTGGACATGAAAACGCGTGGTGTTGCTTTTCGGATTATTTGCCTGCCAGCGCCGTGGCTTTGGCAATGTACTTGTCAATACCCTGGGCTTCCCTGGATTCAGGATAGTCTTTCTTGATGCGCTCGTAGGTAGAAAGGGCGTCAGCAGACTTACCCAGTAGCTCCTGAACAAGAGCGGCTTTCATCAGGTATACCGCCGGTGTAAAGGTATTGTCATCCTTATCAGCTGCATCCAGGTAATACTCCAATGCGGCTTCCTTGTTGCCAAGTTCCAGGGAGGCATCTCCCATAGCACCGATGGCAATAGGAGCCAGGATTGCATCGTCGGAGTCAAAATTCTCCAGGTGGCCAATGGCATCCTGAAACTGACCCAGGCGAAGATAGCTCAACCCTGAGTACAATTCAGCAAGATTGGCCGATGGGGTAACGCCGTAGTCGTCAATGATGGATAAGAAGCCCGGGAACTGTCCATCTCCGTTCAATGCTTTTTGCAAAGAATCTTTCTTGAAGTACAGCTCGGCCATATACATCTGACTTCTGGCCTCTTCCTCCTGGTTTACAACGTAATACTTTGAATAGAACAGATAGCCACCAATAATGATAACGATGGCTGTTACAATGATGGAAAGACTGTTCTTGTTCTCCTCTATATATGCTTCCGTTTTCGTAAGGGTTTCCGGAAGGTCTAATACTTGTTCTTCGGTCGCTTTGGCCATGGGTCCTGATTTTCGAAAGGCAAAAATACGCTTTTTTAGGATTCAGGCAATGTTATATTGCAGTAAACAAGGGGGCGGTAGATAGTAGATAGTAGATAGTAGATAGTAGATAGTAGATAGTAGGCAGTAGGCAGTAGGCAGTAGGCAGTGGGTAGTATGTGGGGGCGACTTGGTATGTTAGTCCCTTCATCACTATCTTTGCTTCATGTCGCTCCATCTTCACCACTTGTCCCTGATTAATTTCAAGAATTACGATGAGGTTTCCGTAAATTTTGACAAGCGTGTACAGTGTTTTCTGGGGAACAATGGTGAAGGGAAAACGAATTTACTCGATGCCATTTACTACCTCGCCTTTTCAAAAAGTGCATTTCAACCTACCGACAGTCTGAACATAAAAAAGGGGGCGCCATTTTTCGTGGTTCAGGGCACATTCAGCCTTCATGACCAGGAAGAAAAAATACATTGTGGATTTAAAAAGGG
>JAGQZQ010000056.1 GCA_020435415.1 Flavobacteriales bacterium | reverse complement strand
GATGATGCGACTGCCGCCCGTGCTTCTGCGGGTTGTATCCTTTCTTTGCCCCTTCCTGATTGCCAAAGCGGGTGATGACCGTGCTGTCGATGTCAATGGTCATTTTCTCTATAGCCATCTTCTCCCACCACTTCCGCATCACTTCGGTGAATATGCGATCGTTGCTGTCCAGATCAAACTTCCCGAAGAAACGGCTGAAGGTACTCTGAGAGGCCATGCCACGGCGCCAGCCGAATATCTCCCGGATCACCTCATCGGTGCGAAGCATGCCGCTGTGTACAAACCGGCGGGCACCCAGCACCACACTCACCATAAAACCTTCCGCCAGATCAATGGCGCTGTAAGCCGCATTGGAACCCCCTTCGGGCAATCCGGCAGAGAGAAGATCCTCCCGCATTCCGCTCTTGAGATACGTCTGGTGAAAGTATTTGATCCCGCCCCAGGGACTTACCTTTCTGCTGGTGAATTCATGCGCTAACTCGTGCATCTTTTTCGTACATTACACTGTTTCCGGAAAGGTAATACCACAAAGCCTTTTCAGCAAATCAGGCTGATCTATTGCATAATTTGGGTTAATGAATTGGGACGTTTCGCCGGTAGACCACAAATAGGTATAGCTACCTGTAGCATCTGCCGTGAGATTAACAGATTCACCGGCACAGAATACAAGTGGACCATCTGCGGAAACCGTATTAATCGGCAAGGGGTTTACAGTTATCGGGATGGGCACGGACTCATCGGTACAACCGAAGCCATTGGTTATTTGCACGGTATAAGCACCACCGGTTTTTATGATGACGGACTGTGTGGTTGCGCCATTGGACCACAGGTATTGATTACCGCTCTGGACTGCCTGAAGGATGGTGGAATCTCCTTCACAAAAAGCTGTCGGACCATTGATGTTGACTACAGTATTAGGCAATGGGTTCACTGTTACGTTTGACTGCGCTGATGCGGTGGTGCAACCATATGGACTGGTAACGTTGACGGAATAAGTCCCGGTTGACTTCACCACAATGTTCCGGGTGGTGGCACCATTGTTCCAGACATAACTGTTTCCGGCAGCAACTGCTCCAAGGATTACGGAATCTTCATCGCAAAAAACCAACGGACCACCGGGTATGACATTTCCATCGGGGAACTGGCTGATAATAACCTCTGTGATATCTGAAAGAAAACTGCTTCCGCCTTGCGTTACCGAAGCATAGTAGGTATCTGCTGTGTTAACCGTTATTGAAGCCGTGGTTGCGCCTGTTGACCACAAGTAGGTATTACCGGGATTCTGAGATGCGGTCAACATCAGGGACTCGCCGGCACAAAGTGCCGTGATCCATTTGACCTCAGTTGCTGTTCCGTTGGTAAACGCCGAAGTATTGTAAAAGTCATTTACGGTTACATGGTTTCCGGCAAGCAGGTGAAACTTCAGTGTCAGGAGTACAACATTGTTTGGTATTGGATCCAGACTTGATGAAGTAAAACGCAATGTTTGATCGTTGGGATTGTAGTTGGCCGCATTGAACAGTTCGGGTGGATAAACAATCGTGGTATCATATTGCAGTTTGGAGAGATTAAATTTCATGGAAAAATCAAGGGAGAAGGCATCTTCCCCGGTAGAGATGAATACTGGAAATTCTACCTCCGCTCCGTTTATCACCACCTGAGACAAATCGAAAATGACCGTATCTTCCGACACGGCTGCTATGTCCATTGCTGATAATGAATTACACGAATGGTTGGCTTTAACTGCGTTAACTGCGCAAAACACGAACACAGTTACAAGAAATATGTTTTTCATGTGTAGCAGATCAGTCAGATTGATCAGACCTCAACCTGGGTCAACTAATCGCAAACCTAGTTGCGCTACATCATGCATTTAATACACGGTGGTTATGATATTGTTATGATAAAACGATTGAGTCCGGAACAAACTTCGTGTAATACAATGTCCGCTTCGTTCCGATACGATTGAAGGACGATCGCATCACCTCACCCGGATATACAATCCCTTGCCTTTGATAACAACCTTTGTTTTGGCGTTGGGCATACGGCCATCAACAACGGTGGTTTTGTCTACCACATTCTGGCTGGCTTTCAGTTTTTCCGGCAATGAAATATCCTTGATACTCTCAACCTCAGCTGTTAAAGAATAGGCCGCTTCTTCCGCCCACTCCAGGGAAACATCAGCATAGCTGCCTTCCAGATAGAGATCGGTGCATGTTGGCTGCAACCCATACAGCTCCAGATCGCCGTAGCGTGCCTCCAGTTCGGCAGACTGATCAAGCTGCCGGATCCTGATATCGGAAAAAAGACTTTTCCCGACCACTTTACCTGCTTTGTTCAATACAAATTTATCATGCCGGGAGTCCAGTCTAAGGGACTTCACCTCCGTCATCTCGATATGTGATGAAGTGGAGTTTACCTCAACGGCACCGGCATTATCCAGGATAAGTTCTCCGAAGGTCAGCTTCACCATTCCTTTATCCAACTGCCTCACCTTTGCCTTTCCATAACTGACATCAATATGCACGTTTCCCGTGAGTTCATCCGCACGAAGATCCCCGTGGTCAACTTCCACCCTTATTTTCCCGGAGAGCGCAGGCAGGTATACGTCGCCGAACCGGTTGTGTAAATCAACGGAGGCGCGTTTAGGAATATATACTTTGTAATTCACTTCCACCCGGATCTGCGGGGACAAACCTTTACGGATCTCCATGGCGCTGCGTTGCCACATGCCGGTATTCTCTCCCCAAAGCGTCTTCACCATGACCTGGGATGGTGTTTCATGAAAGGAAAGTTCTGTCATCGCCATGATCTTATCAATGTCTTCCTGCTTCTTGCCGTATGCCTCAATGGTGACTTCCAGTCGCACACTGTCCTTCTCCCAGGTATTTACATGGATGGTACCGTATTTATTATCGATATCCACGGTTCTGTCCGCCTTCATGGAAAAGGACTTTACCAGCTCCTTGGTTTCGGAGAAGTCCTGGGCATGGCCATATGACGCCGCAAAGATCAGTGCGGCTACGGTCAGCTTATAGATTCTTAGGTTCTTCATCTTTTGTTTCGTTTTGTCGATGACGCAATTCGCGCAAAACTTCTTCGAGCAGATTCAGCTTCATCCTGTAATTCCGGATCATTGCTTCCAGCACCTGTTCTCTGTTCACCGGCTGTCCCATATCCTCGGACAGCGCATCAAAGTCATTCTCAAGTTCCTTCAGTTCCAATGCCAGATCAGCACTCACATCTTTATCCAGCTTCGTGATGTCTTCCAACGTTTCGGATATCCGGGACACATAATACACACCCGCTTCTTCCACTTCCAGTGGCAATGCCTGAAGCGAATCTTCCTGCACCTGCACGGAATCCACCCCCTGGTTGTCAGCAATGCCTTGTGATGCCGGCTGTTGCATCGCATCGTAGGCAAACCAACATCCGAATGCAAACACGATCGCGGCAGCCACCCTCAGAAACCACGTAGCGGGAGAAGCCCCCCTTTCCTGTTGGTCCAGTTCCTTCTCAATCCGATCCCAGATTCCGGGCGGTGGATTTTCAGTATCCAGTTGATCCCGGTTATTTTTGATGTGATCTTCCAGCATATCCTTATTGCATTGATGGGTTTGACATCAGGAGCCATTGTTTCAACTTATTCCTGGCCCTGTTATATTGAGACTTCGAAGTAGATTCCGTGATTCCCAGTTCCCCGGCAATCTCCTTATGGCTATAACCTTCGAGCAAGAACAACGTCAGCACCACCCGGTATCCATCCGGCAATGTTTTGATTCCCTGCTGTACCGTTGCCATATCATAAAGTGGCGTTTCCATTTCAACTTCATCCTCCCGCTGATCCGTGGCATCATTCCACTCTTCAAATTGCATTTTGCGCTTCCTGAGTACGTTCAGGGCCTTGTTGGCGGTAATCCTTCTGATCCATGCACCGATGGTGGACTCACCCCGAAATGTATCCAGCCTGGTAAATACATCTACAAAAGCTTCCTGCAACACATCCTCCGCTTCCTCCCTGTTATTGAGAATTCGTAATGCCAGGTTGAACATGGCTTTGGCGTATTGCTCATACAAAGAACGCTGTGCCTGCCGGTCTCCTGACCTGCACTGTTCAACAAGGTGATGATGTATATGGGGCTGCTGTACGTTCAAGCCTTCAAGAATGAATGTAGCTAAGGTACGTTACATGTTCCGCTCCTAAAACACCCCCAGTTTAAATCCTGCGAACAGACTGGCTCCTTCCAGCTCGTCATAACCTTCCTGGCTGAGATCCATTTTTGATACGAAACGATAGCTTCCTCCCATGATGAATCTCAAATGTCGGGTCATATTCAACTCCACATTCATGCCCGGTTCAGCGATAAAGAAGGCCTCCGCGTCACGGTAATAATAGTTCACATCAAACCGCTCGTTCTCAAAATAGGCCACACCACCGGCACCCAATGCGATGGGAAAAGTGACGTGAACAACGTAATTCGACATCAGGATCGGTTCCAGGAGAAAACCGCCATAACCCATTTCCATGCCCAGTTTCTCACCCTGATCATTCACCTGTCTTACCTGTGATGCCAGTCCGTATCCGAACAGTCCGAAGCCAAAGGTATGGTCGATCACCCAGGCACCCTGTCCACCTACCAGCAATGCCAGTTGATTGTCTATGTGGGTAAGCTTCAATACAGGCGCACCATAACCGCCGTTTTTTATCCCTTTACTGAATAAGGTTTGGATTTCATCATTGCTCCTTCTCATGGCATTCTCTGCCTGTACACTGTCCTGAGCCATTGCGGTTGTAAAACCAAAGATCATGATCAGGGGTATCCATTTTGCTTTCATTGTAGTCTATTTTAAGGTTGATTACACCCTAAAGACACAGGAATGCAAAAAGGTTGCATGGGTTAATTTGAATATTTGAAAATGTAGCAATGAGCCAGTTGGTAATCCAACATTGGAGGTCTCCGATAATGCGTTGGGCGAAGGTTGCACCTTCATCCTGCAATCACCGGACCTCTCAGCCGGTGCACAACCAGAAACCCAAAAGTTATCCGGACACGGATTGCAAATCCGCGCCAGCCGTCATTGTGAACATCCGCGATAGCGGGGGTGGTAAAAAATTAAGAATGAAGAATTAAGAATGAAGAATGAAATGGGGAACGTTATAGCCTATCGTTCATTAATTCTTAATTCTTCATTCTTAACTCTTAACTCTAAGAAGCGTTTTTGCGTTCTCCACCGCAGCGTTGGTGGTTTCCGCA
This sequence comes from Flavobacteriales bacterium, assembly GCA_020435415.1. Lineage (NCBI taxonomy): Bacteria > Pseudomonadati > Bacteroidota > Flavobacteriia > Flavobacteriales > Flavobacteriales bacterium. The sequence continues at coordinate 16,423 of JAGQZQ010000056.1, read as the reverse complement.
CCACTCAGCATGGCAGCAACGGCTTTAACGCGACCCTCTACATCAAGGGGGCGGATACGTGTTTGGGTAACCTTTCCTTCGGTTTTCTTGAACACCTCCAGGTGCTGTTTGCCCTTACTGGCAATTTGCGGGAGATGGGTGACAGCGATGACCTGCATACCGGCGCTCATGGACTCCATGATATGACCCGCCTTATCTGCAACATCACCGGATATTCCGGTATCAATCTCGTCCAGGATCAGGGTGGGCAATTGTTGTCCCCTGGACAGAATAGACTTCAGGGCCAGCATGAGACGCGACATTTCCCCCCCGGATGCAACACGGGAAAGCTCTTGCGGACTGCCCCCTTTGTTTGCTGCAAATAAAAAGCGAATGGCATCCCTCCCGGTCTCTCTTAAAGCCTGGTCGCCACCTGAGGTTATATCAATGGTGAGCCGGGCGTCTTTCATCTTCATCTCGGAAAGCAGGGCAGCCACATCCTGTTCAAGTCCACCCTTTGCAGCTTGTCTATTTTCTGTGAGTTTACAAGCCAAACCGAAAGCAGCCGTGCGTTTCTCTGAAACAGCTTGCTTGTATAACGCCTCTTGTTCTTCTCTTCCTGTCAGATCCTTAAGCTGTTGCCTGAACTTATCCTCAATCTGGGTTAACTCTCCGATGGACTGCACCCTGTGTTTCTGCTGAAGACCACGAAGCATATCCAGTCTGCGTGCCACTTCCTCTTCCCTTTCCGGATCCACATCCACTTTATCGGACAGGTCTGAAACCGCTTCACCAATGTCCCGTAACTCAATCAGGGATGAATTGAGCCTTTCAGCAATAGCAGCCACATCAGGGTGACGGGAGGCCAATTTGCCAATGACCTGTGTCGCTTGGTATAACTGGTCGTTGACATTTCCTTCCTGACCATCCAGAACATCACCTACCTGCACTAGGCGAGACTTGATCTCACCGGCATGACTGAGCAATTCAAACTCCTGTTCCAATGCCTCCTCTTCCCCCTCTACCAGCTGTGCTGCTTCAAGCTCATTAAGTTGAAACCGCAGATAATCTTCATCCTGGTTTGGATCAACTGCCGACAAAAACGCCTGATAAACCTTGATAGCTTCATTCAATTCACCGTAAGCTTGCTGATATTCATGCAACAGGGCTTGGTTACCTGCGCATGCATCCAGGAGCGCGGTCTGATAATCGGACCGGCCAAGCATCAGGTTATCGTGTTGCGAATGGATGTCGATAAGCCGGCCGGCCAATGCCTTCATCTGTGTAAGGCTTACCGGGGAATCATTGATAAAGGCCCGCGATTTGCCGTTGGGATTGATCTGCCGGCGAAGAATGGTCTCATCGTCATAATCAAGACCTTCGTTTTCGAATAACCCGGCCAGTCCGAGGTTTCCGATTTGGAAGGTTGCCTCAACCGTACATTTTTTCTCTTTGTTAAGGAGCACCTGTCCATCCGCCCGCTGGCCGAGTATCAATGAAAGTGCTCCCAATAAAATAGACTTACCCGCCCCGGTTTCTCCGGTGATCACGGTAAGACCATCGCTGAAATCCAGCGTCACCTCATCGATGAGTGCATAATTTTGTATCTGGAGATGTTGAAGCATGGAAGCGTAAAGGTAATTGTTGATGTGCTAATGTGCTAATGGGGTGATGTAATGATGTAATGATGTGATGATGTGGTGATGTGGTGATTGGGTGATGTGGTGATGGAGTTCGCTTAGCAGGTAATAGAGGCTGATGGTCATTCGCCTCCGGAAAGAATCTTGTTGTATTTGCCGGAGTTGGCGGGATCAATGATCATCAAAACCTGCACCACCCTTTTTTTCTGGGAAGGGTCGGCTTTTGAGAAGATGTTTATGATCTCTTCTGACTTGGCATTGAAAAACACCTGCATCAGATACGAAGAAGGTTTCTGGTTATGCACGGGCCGGAGCGCCTCAATACCTTCAAGGATATTGGTTCGGGCACTCACAATATCTTCCGACATTTCATCCAGGCCTTTCCTGTGGTATTTGTACATGCAAGACCTCAAGGGAACAAATGCCGGGTTCAGAAGATTTTCGATCAGCCAGTAACGATTCTGGGTTGATTCAAAAGCCTTCCATCCACGTTCCTGGGCATTTTGTGCATTGTTAACGATGTTCTGCGCTTTCAGCAGATAAGCGGACCCGCCTTTATCAGAGAACGAATCATAATCCAGTCCGATTACGATGTATGCATAGTATGCCAGCATTGAGGTCAGGTTACTCTGATGCATGTTATCGCTGAAATCCATGCTTTGAAACTCCAGGTAGCGGAAATTAAAATTGTTGTCGTTGAAGTTGAGCAGGGTGGTGTTGTAGGAAGTACCATAGACCGGCCGGCTCACCTGAATGGAAAGGGTGGCTTTGAACTCATCGCTCGAAACCCGATCGGTAATATTGATAAGCATATTGCATTCGATACGCTCTTCCGGTGTAAACCTGTGGTTGGTCCACTGGCGGTTGTTCATGAATTCGAAGATCGCATTCTGCAGGGTCTCAAATATATGCCTGTCACTTCCCTGCACCTGCGGGGAAACCACCTGAACCTTGCAATTCAATTCCTGGGCCCAGGCAGAAACAAACGGCACCAAGGTCAGAAGGAGCATACCTGCTATCTTAGGAAACCTTGTCATACACGGGCTTGATGATATGTTGAAGAATGTCTGATGCTACTTCGGTTTTAGGTTTTAGCCCGAATGATTTGGTTTTATTGTTCCTGCCGATGATGGTGACCTTATTGGTGTCCGTTCCGAAACCTGCGTTTTCATCATTCAATGAATTCAGGACCACCATATCCAGATTTTTCTTCTCTAGTTTTTTTCTGGCGTTACTCAATTCATTGTCTGTTTCAAGGGCAAACCCAATCACCACCTGATTTTTCTTTTTCATCCCACCAAGATGGGCCGCAATGTCTGGGTTTTCCACAAGCTTCAGGGTCATTTCTGCACCTGCTTTTTTGATCTTACCTTCTGACCGTGTCTGTGGAGCATAGTCTGCAACTGCGGCAGCCATCAGTGCGATATCCACCTTTGGAAAATGTTTTTTACAAGCCTGAAACATCTCTTGCGCCGATTCCACTGCAACAAGCCGGATGGCAGGATGAACAACCTGCATATGGGTTGGCCCTGAGACGAGAATCACTTTTGCACCTGCCCCCGCTGCCACTTCAGCAAGGGCGTAGCCCATTTTTCCGGAAGAATGATTGCTGATGAACCGGACCGGATCAATCGGTTCCCTGGTAGGACCGGCACTGATGAGTATTGTCCTTCCGGTCAGATCAAGGCCCGATTCCGATTTCAAAAACCGTTTCAGATAACCCATCATATTTTCCGGTTCCGCCATGCGTCCCTCTCCGAACAACCCGCTGGCCAGTTCGCCTGATTCTGCATCAATGACATGAACGCCATGTGCTATCAGGGTCTCCAGATTGGCACGGGTGGATGGGTGGCGGTACATATCCAGATCCATGGCCGGCGCAACAACCACCGGGCACCTTGCCGAAAGGTATGCAGCCAGCATAATGTGGTCACATATACCTGAAGCCATACGGGCGATGGTATTGGCTGTAGCCGGAGCGATCAGATACAGATCGGCCTCCATCCCCATTTTCACATGGTTATTCCATGTACCATTTTCCTGATCGGAAAATTCAGAGATAACGGGATTCCCCGAAAGTGTTGCCAGGGTCAAAGGCGAAATAAAGTCCCTGGCGGACTCGCTCATCAACACCTGTACGGTGGCACCTTCCTTCTTTAAAAGGCGAATAAGAAATGCGGTTTTGTACGCAGCAATGCTACCAGTCACAGCCAATAAAATATGTTTATTATTCAGGCTCATGACAGGATCTGGCAATGAAAAGAATGTTTATGATGTCACGACGGGCATATCAGGATTCCCGGTCCTGATTGTTATTTTCCGGCACAACCACTTCTTCTTCCGGACGACGGAAGTATATTTTATCCTCAAGCAATTCCTGGGTAGCGATAAGGGTTGGCTTGGGCAACCTTTCATAGAATCGGGATATCTCAATTTGCTCCCTGTTCTCAAAGATTTCCTCCAGATTATCGGTACTGGTAGCGAACTCCTCCAATTTGGAATTCAGCTCATCACGCATCATGGCGTTGATCTGATTGGCCCTTTTTGAGAGGATGACAATGGCTTCGTACACATTTTCTGTGTTCTTGTCCAGATCGTTTTGGTTTCTGGTTACCGTTGTCAGTTCGGCGTTGCTCTTTTTGTAGTTCATAACTTGGTTTCTGCCTTTGAGGGTTCCCTGAGGGAGATTTCGTTTAGAATATTCTCTTCAAAATCTTTGGCTTCCTTCATATACTTACTATCAGGATAGCGACTTGCAAAGTTACGATATTCTTCCAAAGCCTCCTTATAACGAACCAGTTTTCTACGATCCGTGCTGTTCTTTGCATATAAATACGATGCCTTTACCGCCAAAAAGAGGGTTTCTTCCTCGTATGGAGTACCGGGAAAATCCTTCAGTGTATTCTTAAAGGCGATGGCTGCCGCCTGATAATCACCGATCTTATAGTACAAATAGGCATTATCAAACGCTTTTTGCTGGAGCTTGGCTCTGATCTTATCGATCAATTCATTGCATTTGGACACCCGATCGCTTTGCGGATAGCGGTTAATGAAGAGCTGCAGTTCATTCATGGCCTTCAGGGAGTACTCCTGATCCAGGCTAGAGATAGGCGATTGCAGGTAAAAACAATAGGCATACATGTATGCTGCCTCTTCGGCATGCTCACTTTTGGGAAATGTCCGGGTAAAATTCATAAAATGATGGGCAGCGGCGAGGTGTTCACCCATGGCATAGTGACAATATGCATAATGGTAATATACCTCCTCGGCTCTGAGGTTTCCCCTGTAAGCCGTTAGCAGTTCTTCAAACAGGGGGAGTGCACGATAGTAGTCTTGTGCATCGTAGTACTTTATCGCCGCTTCGTACTTCTGATCCAGGTCGGTACTTTTCAGCAACTTCTGGTATTTACTGCAGGCGCTGGTCAATACCATAGCGCATATTACCACAAAGCCACGCAACGTCATTTTTTCAAACATCCGGCAAAGATATACATACGTCCGGGATTGACCAACAGGACGATTGAAACGAAAATGGATCATGGTATTATTTAGATGAATTTGTTTGTAATTCAAACTTTAGCAACGCATAATACGCCTGCAATTCAATGAACCGATCCGGGATTTCCTTCAATCGTTCAAACCCAAACAGGAATTGGTCAGCCGCCTTGTCTTTCATGTATTTCCGTCGTTACGGGTTTATGAACAAAATTTGTAGGGAATTATTATTCGTCTTAGCTTTGCAGGTCATTTTTAAAGTCATCATACTGTGGATTTATTTGATAAACTGAAGGTTGACGAAGGTCACCTGGGTCGTTACGCACGGGATCATCAAGGTTATTTTACATTTCCAAAACTGGAAGGAGAGATTGGAAGCCGAATGAAGTTCCGGGGCAAGGAAGTGTTGTGCTGGAGTCTCAACAACTATATCGGACTTGCCAACCACCCGGAAGTAAGAAGGGTGGATGCGGAGGCCGCCAAAGAATACGGACTGGGTCTCCCGATGGGTGCCCGTATGATGTCCGGCAACTCCACAAATCACGAAAAACTCGAAGCGGAGCTTTCTTCTTTCATGAAGAAGGAAGATACCATTCTCTTGAACTACGGTTATCAGGGCATGGTGTCAGCCATCGATGCTTTGCTTGATCGCAAGGATGTAGCCGTTTACGATTCCGAATCTCATGCATGCATCGTGGATGGCGTGAGACTTCACCACGGAAAACGCTTTGTATTCCAACACAACAACATTGAAAACCTGAGGAAACAGCTGGAACGCGCTACCACTATCACCAAACAAACGGAAGGCGCCATTCTGGTTATCACAGAAGGTGTCTTTGGCATGTCTGGCGACCAGGGCAAATTGAAAGAGATCATTGCCCTTAAAAAGGAATTCAACTTCCGGCTCTTTGTAGATGACGCCCATGGTTTTGGAACGATGGGAGCAACCGGCGCCGGAACAGGAGAAGAACAAGGCGTTCAGGATGGTATTGACATTTACTTCGGCACGTTTGCAAAGGCCATGGCCAGCATCGGTGCCTTTATCTCCAGTGAAGAGCGTATCATTCAGTACATGAGATACACACTCCGCTCACAAATCTTTGCCAAGTCTCTTCCCATGCCATTGGTAGTGGGTGCATTGAAACGGCTTGAATTACTTCGCACCGAACCTGCGCTCAAAGAACAATTATGGACCATCGTCAGGGCCTTACAGGATGGATTGAAAAAACGAGGTTTCAATCTTGGCAACACCAATTCTCCGGTAACTCCCGTATTTCTGACCGGAGCGCTTGAACAAGCCACCAATCTCGCCTTTGATCTGCGTGAGAACTTCGGCATTTTCTGCTCCATCGTGATCTATCCTGTGGTTCCCAAAGGTGTAATCATGATCCGTCTTATCCCCACAGCTATGCATACACTGGAGGATGTAGAATACACCCTGGATGCTTTTTCCAAGATCAAGGAAAGATTGGAAGCCGGCGAATATGCCAAGGCAAGCATCACAGCGGTGGAATAACATTTAGCACTAACTTATCAGCTACAAAAAAACCCGCCATTGAGCGGGTTTTTTTATACCTTATAAATATCGATTAACCTAGTGCTTCAATGGCGGCGGAGATCTTATTATAGGTTGTACGCCCCACGGGAACCAAGGGAAGTCTCACATGGTTTCCGCACAGCTCTTTGATCTCCAATGCCGCTTTGATACCTCCAGGGTTGCCTTCTACAAACAACAAACGGAACAGGTCCAACATTTGCATGTGCATATTACGTGCTTTATCAAACTGGCCTTGCAAAGCATAGCGTGTCAGCTGGGCCATCTCCTTGGGAAATGCATTGGCTGCCACGGATATCACACCATCGGCACCTAAAACCACAAACGGCAAGGTCATCGCATCATCCCCCGAGATAACCATAAAGTTTCTGGGGCGTGACCTTAGTATTTCCGCACACTGTTCCAGGCTGGCTGCGGCTTCTTTTATACCAATGATATTCTCCACTTCATGTGCGAGCTTTAAGGTCGTTTCCGAAGTCATATTCGAAGAAGTTCTGCTGGGAACATTGTACAGGATCACCGGAAGCGGCGATGCATTTGCGATAGCCCTGTAGTGCTGAAATATCCCTTTCTGGGTTGGCTTGTTATAATAAGGACTTACGCTTAGAATGGCATCGATACCACTCATGTCATATTTGCGCAGGCTGTTAATGATCTCGTGGGTATGATTTCCACCAAGCCCTAATACAACAGGAACCCGTTTATTCACTTCTTCCACCACATAATCGACCACGGCTATCTTTTCATCCTGGCTCAGGGTAACGGATTCACCAGTGGTACCAAGCACCACGATATAATCTACCTTGTTTTTGATCTGAAACTCAATGAGGTTTCCAAGGGACTGAAAATCGATATGATTTCCTTTAAACGGAGTTACAATGGCTACCCCGGTGCCTTTTAATTTTTGTTGAATCATCAGGAGTGAATTACATTCAGGTAATGATCGATCTGCTTGAACAACTCTTTCATTGTTACTTCGCCGTCAAGGCTGATCATCATATCAAATATATTATTTCCGGACGGCCGCATGCGTCCAATTTTGAAACGGGCGCCGGACAGACCGCAAATATACAGTAAAGGAACCGAATCCCGAATGCTCAGATCAATGAGAACATCAAATTCCTGGTCAAGAAAACGCTGTGCATTGCCTCGGACGGGCCTGAGGTACCAATTCAGATCGGACCTTGAAAAGAATGAATGATCCATCGTATCCTTCAAATGTTCCGGGATCTTCATCCTGTCCACATAACCCAGAAAATGAAATTGCTTTCGTTCTTCCTTCAGGTACAGGGCGTATTTCTTTAAAATATCCTGTTCTTTATCGTCGCCTGCGGTCACGGGATAAACGATACCAATCTTCCTGGCTTCCTGAAACCCCACCACTTTACGCTGGCGGTTGTCTTTTCTTAATTCGGTGGCCAGAAAAAATTCACCGGCCTTTTTTTTCAGGTTATGTACTGGACTCATGTCTTGGAAATCTCTTCTCCCCTTATCAATTGATTCAACGTTCCTATGTCTATCACGGGCACACCCAACTCCATAGCCTTTTCCTTCTTGGCCGGCCCCATATTATCGCCGGCGACAAGGTAGGAAGTTTTAGATGAAACCGATGACACCACCTTGCCTCCGTTCTTTGCTATCAGCTTTTTCAGGTCGTCCCTGTCTATGCCTTCAAACACACCGGAAACAACAAAGGTGCTGCCGTTAAGGTTATCCGATCTGCCTTCCAACGCTTCTTCATTCACACTGAATTGCAAACCTTTGCTTTGGAGATGTTCAATTATCCTTTGGTTTTTCTCTTCCGCAAAAAATGCCACAACACTGTTTGCAATCGCCTCCCCTATTTCATGGATAGATACCAGTTCCTCAAAGTCTGCATGCGCAAGTGCATCAATATTTCCGAAATGAAAGGCGAGCTTTGCAGCAACCGTCTCCCCTACAAATCTGATCCCAAGCGCAAACAACACCCGCTCAAAGGGTATGTTCTTTGAAGCTTCCAAACCAGCCATGATGTTTTCCGCCGTCTTTTCACGGATGCTGATCTTCTTTCCCTTTCCACCGTCTTCACCGGGAATGGTTTTCTCCAAACCCAGAAGACGGTCATAGGTGAGATCGTAAAGGTCGCCGTAATTACGGATCAGTCCTTTCTCAAAAAGCAACTCTATGGTTTCTTCTCCAAGACCTTCGATATCCATGGCCTTTCTGGCAATAAAGTGCACCATGCGACCAACGATCTGCGGGGGACATCCGGAAGCGTTCGGACAATAATGTGCCGCTTCCCCTTCGGGTTGCACCAGGGGTGTTTTACATTCAGGACATTCGTGAATAAAATAGACCTTGCGTGCACCCGGCGGGCGCTCTTCTTCCACCACCCCCACAATTTTCGGGATGATATCACCGCCCTTTTCTACTTTCAGCAGATCACCTTCATGTAGGTCCAGCTTTTCCATCTGGGCCGCATTGTGAACGGAAGCCCGCTTGACCGTTGTACCGGCGATAAGTACCGGTGAAAGATTGGCAACCGGTGTTACCGCCCCCGTTCTTCCCACCTGATAACTAACGGATAGCAAGCGAGCAGTCTCCTGTTGTGCCTTGAATTTATATGCAATCGCCCAACGCGGAGATTTGGCTGTGTACCCTAACTCTTCCTGCAATGCATAATCATTGACCTTGATCACAACGCCATCGATGTCAAAAGGCAACGTCGCGCGATCCTTTTCCCACTTGGCCATAAAATCAAATACCTCATCCAACGTGTTACACCTGGCGATGTAGCCTGGCACCTTAAATCCCCAATCCTGTGCTTTCATCATGTTGTCATAATGATTGGCAAACGGGAGGTCGTCACCCATAAGTGCATAGAGGTAGCAATCCAGTTTTCGTGCTGCCACCACGGAAGAGTCTTGCATCTTCAGGGTTCCGGCAGTGGTGTTTCTCGGGTTGGCAAGGAGCTCTTCTCCGGCTGCTTCTTTGGATTCATTCAACTTTTCAAACGCATCTCTTGGCATGAATACCTCACCCCGGATATCAAAATGAGCAGGAAAATCTCCTTGCAAACGGATGGGAATAGACCTGACCGTTTTAAGATTTGTGGTAATGTCATCACCCTGATTCCCGTCACCGCGGGTGGCACCCAGTGTGAGCAATCCATTTTCATAGGTCAGGCTTACCGCTACACCATCATACTTCAGCTCACAAATGTAGGTGACCCCGTCCGGAATCTGTTTCCTGATTCTTTCATCAAATGCCTCCACTTCTTCCTTTGAATAGGTATTGGCCAGCGAGCGCATGGGGTAACGGTGTGTAACGGTTTCAAAAACCTTGGTGATTGCCCCCCCAACCCGTTGACTTGGACTGTCCGGTTTGAGCAACTCAGGGAATTCTTTTTCCAACCGGATCAGTTCTTCAAGCAACATATCAAAATCATAATCCGATATGATCGGATTGGCATCCACATAATATCGCCGGTTATGCGCTTCGATCTGTTGGGACAGATCCTGAATCCGATGACGTGCTTCTTCGGTGGTCATGGTACAAATTTACATTTCAGCGCGAATCATTCGCGGTCGTCCGTTGATATCTTCCTTCAATTCTACATTTACAAAACCGGACTGCATGAACAGATCCCTCACCTGTGATGCATTGATAGAATGGACCTCCACATAGAGTCTACCTCCGGGCTTCAGCCATTCGTGTCTCTTCTCGGCCATTCGTTTGTAAAAAATCAGGGCATCGCTGCCATCCACAAACAAAGCCATACCCGGTTCATGGTCCACCACATGAGCTGCCAATGTGCCCGCTTCTCCGGGATGGATGTAAGGAGGATTGCTTACCACCAGATCATAGGGAATGCCCGGTGGGTCACTTACAAGTATATCGCAAACATGCCAGTGAACATCTAGGCCCATCCGATCGGCATTGCCACCTGCCACATGCAGGGCTTCCGCTGATTTATCTATTCCGGTCACATGAGCTTCGGTAAGGTGGGCCGACAATGAGATCGCAATGCAGCCGCTTCCAGTTCCAATGTCCAGGACACTCAGTTTTTGTTGCTTTTCTTCTTCCAGTATCCACTGGATCAACTCCTCGGTTTCCGGTCTGGGTATTAATACATGGTGGTTCACATCCAATTGCATCCCGAAAAAAGGAGCGTTGCCCATAACATATTGAATGGGTTCGTGTGCCATCAAACGTTCAAGCATCTGTCCTGCCTTCGATTTCTGATCTACCGTCACCAGCTGATCCGCATGAAGCATCAATCCGGTGGCATGCAAACCCGTCACGGATTCCATCACCAGGGAAGCGATACTGGCTGCTTCGCGGTCATCATAGATAACTGCAAGCGATTGCCTGCAATCGTTCAGCAATTGTAAAACAGTTTGGTTGACAGAATTCATTCTTCAAAGAAACAAAAAAACCGGCCGGGAAACGGGTATTAATTCAACCACCGGATGTTCATTCAGGGGCCTTATATTTGCATACACTTCAACCCTATCTGCACAAAGTGGCTTTGAACCAAAATCAACAGATGATAGAGCGATGCCTGGAACTTTCCCGCGCAGGTATGGGACATGTGGCGCCCAACCCCATGGTCGGTTGTGTTATTACGTGCAATGGGGAAATTATCGGAGAGGGGTTTCACAGAACATACGGTGGAGACCATGCGGAAATCGAAGCACTGAAATCTGTGAAGGATCCATCATTGTTGCATCAGTCAACGCTTTACGTGAGTCTTGAACCATGTAACCATCACGGCAAGACCCCACCGTGCACCAAAGCCATCATAGAGAGTGGCATTCCCAAAGTTGTTATCGGTATGACAGATCCGAACCCCAGGGTTTCCGGAAGCGGAATAGCAGCCTTGAGGGAAGCAGGCATAGAAGTAGAAGGTCCCGTTATGGAAGCCGAATGCCTTTGGGTCAACCGGCGTTTCGTCATCTTCCATATGGAGAAACGACCTTACATTATTCTCAAGTGGGCGCAATCATGCGATGGGTTTATGAATGTTACTCCGGACATAAAGAAGAATGGCGAGCCTTTCTGGATCAGTTCAGAACCTTCCCGCTGGCTTGTTCACCAATGGAGGAAAGAGGAATTTGCGGTGCTCACCGGCAGTGATACGGTGCTGAACGATAACCCAAGGCTTACGGTCAGGGCGATGTCAGGCCGGAATCCTGTCCGCATCGTTTTGGATCGCAGAGGCCGGGTCAAAGGAGATTTTCACGTTCTTGACCAGGACGCACCGACATGGATCATGTGTTCTGAAGAAAGGGCAGAAGAAGGAACCCTGAAATACATCCGGCTGAATAATGACGCCCCGCTGAAAGAGGTCTTGCTTACCTTATATAATGAAGGCGTACAATCCGTGTTGGTTGAGGCCGGGGCCAACCTGTTACGTGCATTCATAGATGCAGACCTTTGGGATGAGGCCAGGGTATTCTCGGCACCCCATCCCCTGGGAGACGGAACCGCAGCGCCAGCGATAAAAGGCATCCAACCACGGGTAGAACAGATTCACACGGATATTCTAAATGTTTACCACCATAAACATCCACCGGAGAGAAGATGATTTACCTGTTGCTATCCGTAGTGTTCTCGACACTCTTTCTGCTTACGTTCCGTTTCTTTTCACGTCCTGGTGTAAATAGTTTACAAGCGATCACCGTGAATTATTTCATCGCTTCTGCCCTGTGCTTTGCCTCATCACCCACACGTGCACTCGAGATGGTCAAAGGCCTGGAAGTTTTGTTTTTCCAGGCGGCGTCTATGGGTTTGTTGTTTATACTGGTGATCGTTCTGATCCCTGTGGTAACGGCAAGAATGGGTGTGGTTGCCGTTGCGGTTGCCAATAAGATGTCTTTTGTAATCCCTGTGATAGCCGGCCTGCTTTTCCATGGTGAATCACTTACCCTTATCAACACCATAGGTCTTATCCTCGCTATGGCAGCCGTCATTTTATCCTCTCTTAAGAAAAGGGGAAGTACAGCCACACCCTCCCTGACCGCAATCATCTGGCCGGTCCTATTGTTTATCGGCAGTGGAAGTATAGACGCGTGGCTGTCGTTTAACATGAGGCACCATATGTCCGGAGATCAAACCACTCTGTTACCTTTCATGGCCATTCTGTTTTTCTCTGCAGGCATCTTCGGAACAACGGCTTTGGTTGTTTCCGGAAATGTTCGCGTGACCCGACGCAACACAGGCATGGGTCTTATTCTCGGGTTGATTAATACGGGATCCATCCTATTCCTTATGCAGGCCATCGGTCAGGGAGGACTTCAGAACAACGTCATCTTTCCGATTAACAATCTCGGGGTGATCACACTTTCCACCCTGGCATCCATGTTCTTATTCAAGGAACCCATGAACCGGTTGCAGGCAGGTGGACTTGTATTTGCACTGCTGGCCATCCTGATGATCACGCAAGCAGCATGACCCAATTCTTAAATATTGCATGACGGAAGGTGATCAATACAGGGTCTTGCTCAGGGAAGGGGGAGGTGTTTACCGGGAGAAAGCCAGCAAATTCCTTGCGTTCGCATACCCATGGCAAGATGAAGAGACCGCCCTGGAACAAATCCAGGCACTAAGAAAACTACATCCGAAAGCCCGTCACGTATGCTATGCTTTCCGATATTTGAATACCGGCCGGCAAGAGGAGAAATCAAACGATGATCATGAACCCGGTGGCACAGCCGGATTACCCATATTAAACAAACTCCGATCTGCTGACATTCAGGAAGGCATGGTTGCGGTAGTCAGGTATTTCGGCGGGACATTGCTTGGGAAAACCGGATTGATCAAAGCGTATGGGGAAGCCGCAGCGCTGGCCATATCGGAGGCCGGAGACCTGCTAAAATTCCATACTTGTGAATTCTGTCTTCAGTTTCCTTATACCCTGGCGGATCTGGTTCAGGCGCGGCTCGAAAAAATGAAAATAGAAATCGTCACCCGCGAATTCGAATTGGATTGTACCTTTGTGTGTGCCGTGCGAAACGGTTTATCAGATGCATTTCAACAATGGCTCAAAGAACATCGTATTTCATACCAAATAAAAAACAAGTGAAGTGTTTCATGCCATGGTTGATAGCCATCCTGATGGTAATTACATCCGTAGTATCGGCGCAAAAACAAGGTCATAACGAACCAGGCACCCACCCCCTGGACCTAAAGCTGGCAAAAGCCTTGACCCCACGCACCCAATTTCAACTTCCCCTTTCTGAAGAAAGGATCGGCGATTGGCTTTCACAGATAGCCGGAACAAACCAAATACCTGGAACTTCTCTATTGATGGTCGAACGGACTGAAAGCCCCGCCGCTACCCATTTCCAGTTTCAAGTGCAATACCATGATGTTTTCATTTACCGGAGCTTGATTTATGTGAATATTAACAAATCTGGAAAGGTACTTTCGGTGTACTCCAACTTCCAGCCATGGCGGGAAATTATGCCGACTACGTTCCCGGATAAACATTTGGCAAACGTATTCCTAAGCAAGCGATTTCCCAATGAAGAATGGCAGGAAGTTATTGCAAACGAACAGTACATGTGTCTCGATGATGAATGCCGCCCGGTGATTCTGGTCAGAGCACTAAGCACAACCTATATATATAAGGAATGGTTGTTGGATCATTCAGGGGAAGCGATATATGAATACGATCTGAACCGGTATGTCAGACCGCCATCGGATAGCACCGTACAGGCAAAAGTATTTCTACCGGATCCATTGTCTACCTCAGGAAAAACCTATGGCGGGGAATACGCAGACAATGATGATGCGGATCATGTGGCGCTGAACGGCCAAAGGAAAGATATAAGTGTTCAGGTGACACTGGACATAGACACATTCAGATTGATCGGGCCGTATGTGGCAATCACCGAGTTCTCCATACCCGCATCACCACCTGCCCGGAGTGCGGTTCCTGTCTTTGATTTCAATCGAAGTGACAACAGGTTTGAAGACATTAACGCTTACTATCATGTACACACTTGTCAGTTGTATGTGCAGTCCCTTGGCTTCACCAACCTCCGTAACGGGGTCACGAATATCGATACGCATGCATTGAACGGATCCGACAATTCACAATTCACTCCTGGCAATCCTCCACGTTTGTTCTTCGGTGATGGAGGCGTTGATGATGCGGAAGATGCCGATGTGGTGATTCATGAATATGGTCACGCCCTATCACAGGACGCATCGCCCAATACAAATTTCGGTGTGGAACGCCAGTCGCTGGATGAAGCAAATGGAGACTACCTGGCTGCATCATGGTCCAGAAACCTGGTCACTTTCGGATGGGAGAATGTCTTTTCGTGGGATGGACATAATGAATACTGGTCAGGACGAACGGCGGTAAGCAACAAGCATTACCCCGAAGATCTGAAACAAAACCTATATACAGATACGGATATATGGTCTGCCACCTTAATGCAGATCTGGGGGGAAGCAGGTCGGGAAGTGACCGACCGTCTCCTGCTGCAATCGATGTACAGTTATTTCGGAAACATGACGATGCATGACGCAGCTGTTCTATATGTTCAGGCAGATAGTATGTTATATAACGGAAGTCATTACGGGGTCCTTTATAAATACTTTACCAAACGGGGATTGCTGCCTGATACCTGTAATCAGGTCCAAAGCAGTGGACTGTGGGTAGATGCCGGACCGGAAGAAATTCTCTGTCCGGGAAAAGCAATCAAACTTGGTGCTAATCCAACCTCAGGTGGTCTTGTTGCAGACTCGGTTGTATGGGAACCGGCCGTTGGTTTGAGTTGCCGTGAATGCTCCAATCCAGTAGCGTTAACTTTCAGCAACATCACCTATACGGTATCGGCATATCATAGCGGCTGCTCGGTGACAGACAGTGTTAGAATGGAAGTGGAAGATTGTGAAAGGGTCACTGTGTTATTGAATACGGAAGCCTTTCAATTGGGCAAAGAAGGAACCATTCTGAAATGGCCAATTGATGATGTGGCAACCATCGTACTGTACAATGCACAGGGAAAGAAGATGGGAATCTGGTTCAGTAAATCGGGTGAAGTTTCGATATCATCTGTTCACCTACCCGCGGGTTTGTATTTGATCGAAGTGAATCTTCAGGACAAAAAGGAAGTTCACAAACTCATCAAGATCGTCCCGGATCGTTAATAATATCCTCAAGGCGCTTAGCCATTTCCTCAGGAACACGTGTGGGTCTGTTATTTAATTTATCCATGAAAACCAGTGTTGTGCTGGCTTCATTAATAAGGTCTCCGTTCTCGTTGTAGGTTTCATATCTGAAAACGATGCGGGATTTTGGCACTTCTTCTATTATGGTCCGGATGGTTAACTCGTCATCGTAATAGGCCGGTTTAAGGTAACGGATACTAAATTCATACACCGGCATAAGGACGCCCTGATCTTCCAATTCTCTATAGCTAATCCCCAGGGATTTCATCGCATCTACCCTTGCAACCTCAAAGTAGATGGCGTAATTTCCATAATAAACATAGCCCATTCGGTCTGTCTCGGCGTACCTGACACGCAGTTTGGTTTCGGTCACATGCATGCGATAAAGATAGATGGAATCATAAAATGGCTTATAACTTTTTTAAAAAAGGATCATTTTTAAAAAAACCCGGGGTGTCTTTTTGATTCGTTTCAGGTGATGTTTATGATTAAAAATCTTATCTCCAACGACTTATAATTTGACTTAACCAAAGACCGATTTCTTACATCTGAAACATCTTAAAAAAAAGCAGATTTCACCCCCCGA
>JAGQZQ010000055.1 GCA_020435415.1 Flavobacteriales bacterium | reverse complement strand
TCCGTTTCCTGGATCTGAATGTCTCTTACCTTGTATGGCTACAACATCTTTCCCTTAGCCTTATAGCTTTTCTCCCCGATAAACTCTACCAGTGCCACCTGCTCCGGTTCACGATCTTTGCCTTTGTCCTTATAAAAGGTAAGTTCCGCAGAAGGTTGGGGATTTGTGGTTACCCTTTCGAGACGGGAATCTTTATCCTCCGGAATAAAAATGGACTTTTTAATTCCCGTATCCATGGTGAAACGCTTTACATAGTATAGCTGCTTTTCCCCGTCGAAATAAACAGCTGTCACCACACGATTGGGTTTATACTTTTCAATCAGCACGAGATCATTTTCGAAATGTGTGCTGATCTCATTGCCATAAATCTCGAAGGTACCGGACTGGTTAATAACAAAAATCTTATCCTCGCCGCTGAATTCGCCAAGGTAGGTGCCACGGCCCTCTGTATTCAAACGATGCACCACCTCATCAAACCATATTTTACGGGCACTGAGTGTAGAGACGCCTTCCTCCTTCTTCACGATCTTACGGATCGCATTTTTCGTCACAATATTGCCGGCAGCACCACGGCCTTTGATGATCACCTCTGAAAAATCGAGATCCATGCTCGTCCTGCGCAAACTGGGTTTGGGACGCAAATGCACGGTGACCACTTCGGCTTCTCCATTAGGATTGGCTGAGAAATAAAGGATACGTGATCCGTCCTTTCCCCGGGTCAGGTCATACTCTTTGTCTCTGGTGATACCGGTTACCGCAAACCTTTTCACCATGCCACCACCGGCCTTGCCATCCTGGTAGATCACGTTATAAACCGTTCGCTCATCACCCTTCTTCCAGACATCAACATATATAATGCCTTTTCCGACAAAAGCCTTGTCCGTGATACGCGTAATGATCATCTTACCATCTTCACGGAAGACGATGATGTCGTCAATATCCGAACAATCGCAGACATAATCGGATTCGGTTTTCTTTAGTCCGTGACCGATAAACCCTTCTTCGCGGTTTACATAAAGCTTGGTATTGGCCACTGCAACCTTTGTTGCCTGAATGGTATCAAACGTTTTGATCTCCGTCTTCCGTTCCTTTCCTTCCCCGTACTTCTTCTTCAGGTTCTTGAAATAATCAATTGCGAAATCCACGAGGTTTTTCAGGTGATGACGCACTACCTTCAACTCTTCCTCCAGCTTCTTGATCAGCTCATCCGCTTTAAAGCTGTCGAACCTGGAAATACGTTTGATTCGTATCTCGGTAAGCCTGGTCACATCCTCATCGGTCACTTCCCTGATAAGGTTTTTGACATAAGGTTTTAAACCTTTATGAATGGTAGAGAGAATTTCTTCCCAGGTTTCGCAATCCTCGATCTTACGGTAAATGCGCTTCTCGATAAATATCTTCTCCAGTGACGCGAAGTGCCACTGCTCCTCCAGTTCACCTTTCTTGATCTCCAACTCACGCTTGAGCAGATGAAGCGTATTATCCGTGGATATCTTCAATATCTCGCTGACGCCAACAAACCGCGGTTTGTCCTTTTCAATCACGCAGGTATTGGGAGAAATGGATACCTCACAATCCGTGAAAGCATACAGCGCATCGATCATCTTATCGGGAGACACGCCAGTCGCAAGATGCACCAGGATCTCTACATTTTCAGCGGTATTATCTTCAATCTTCCGGACCTTGATCTTGCCTTTATCATTGGCTTTGATAATGGATTCAATGAGACTGGATGTGGTGGTGCCGAATGGGATCTCATGGATCCGCAGGGTTTTGTTGTCGTCCTTGGCGATCCTTGCACGCACACGGATCTTCCCTCCTCTTTGTCCGTCGTTGTAATTCGTAAAGTCCGCCATTCCACCGGTAGGGAAATCGGGAACGAAGTTTGGATTTTGTCCACGAAGCACCCGGATGGATGCGTCAATCAATTCATTGAAATTATGGGGCATCACCCGCGTGGAAAGTCCCACGGCAATACCTTCTGCCCCTTGCGCGAGAAGCAGTGGAAACTTCACCGGAAGGTGAACGGGTTCTTTGCCACGGCCATCGTAAGACGCCAGCCATTCGGTGGTCTTGTTGTTAAATACCACTTCCAGCGCGAACTTTGTCAGACGGGCTTCGATATACCTGGGGGCGGCCGCACCATCACCGGTGAGGATGTTTCCCCAGTTACCCTGCATATCTATCAGCAATTCCTTCTGGCCCAACTGCACCAGCGCATCTCCGATGGATGCATCTCCATGCGGATGATACTTCATGGTATGACCGATCAGGTTGGCGACCTTATGATAGCGGCCATCTTCCAGTTCACGCATGGAATGCAGGATACGACGTTGCACCGGCTTCAAGCCATCTTCCATGGCAGGTACGGCACGTTCCAGGATCACGTACGAGGCATAGTCCAGGAACCACTCCTTATACATGCCGGAAAGGTGGATCACGTTTTCCGTGCTACCTTCACCCGGATTTGCATCCAGGGGCTGGTTTTCCTCTTCCATATGTCCGTTTTCCTCGCTCACCGTTGTACCAATGTATAACTAAGACGCTTTGGTTTTTGCTTTGGATTTTGTTTTCTTCTTAGAAGTCGCCACATCGCCTTCATTTTCATCTTCCTCCTGCTCCTCATCTTCCGGTTCCAATTCTTCTTCCTCCTCTGCCACGTAGTCTTTTTCCACCTTCAGGTTATCAATGATAAACTCCTGACGATCGGGTGTATTCTTGCCCATATAAAACTCCAGGATGGTGCTGATCGGAGAATCCTTCCCTATCACCACCGGCTCCAGGCGGATGTCCTTTCCGATAAAATGCTTGAACTCATCGGGTGATATTTCCCCAAGGCCCTTGAATCGGGTGATCTCCGGCTTGCCTCTTAGCTTCTTCATGGCTGCTTGTTTCTCCTGCTCCGAGTAACAGTAAATGGTTTCCTTTTTATCCCTGACCCTGAACAAAGGTGTCTGAAGAATATAGAGGTGACCATTCTTCACAAGGTCAGGGAAAAATTGCAGGAAAAAAGTAATCAGAAGAAGACGGATATGCATTCCATCCACATCCGCATCCGTTGCGATCACAATATTGTTGTA
Source organism: Flavobacteriales bacterium (assembly GCA_020435415.1). NCBI lineage: Bacteria > Pseudomonadati > Bacteroidota > Flavobacteriia > Flavobacteriales > Flavobacteriales bacterium. The sequence continues at coordinate 18,623 of JAGQZQ010000055.1, read as the reverse complement.
GCGCAGATGTTCAATCCCATCTTCGATATTCAGGGCGGCCTGCACGAGGTTAAACTCTTCGTTCTCGTAAACCACCTTCTTAGTCAGACCGTATGAGTTCAGCGGTTTTCCACGCAGACTGAATACCGCCTGGGTACTCACATCCCGTGACTTGGTGATGGATCCGCTGGCGGAATCTCCTTCCGTAATAAACAGGGTGGATTCCAGATTCCGTTCGTGCTTATCGCCAAAATGGACGCGGCAATCACGAAGTTTTTTATTGTGCAGACTCGCCTTCTTGGCGCGCTCCTTGGCCAGCTTACGAATACCGGAAAGCTCCTTGCGTTCCTTCTCGGATTGCATGATCTTCCGGTGAATGGCCTCTGCAGCTTCCTGGTTTTTGTGCAGGTAGTTATCCAGTTCGGTGGTCAGGAAATCCTGGATAAATCCATAAATGGATTTACCGCCCGGTTCCATATCCTGCGAGCCCAGCTTGGTCTTGGTCTGTGATTCGAATACGGGTTCAATAACCTTGATACTAACGGCCGCTATGATCGAGCTGCGGATGTCCACCGCATCATAATCTTTCTTGAAAAACTCCCGGATCGTTTTCACCACCGCCTGACGGAAGGCCGCCTGGTGGGTACCGCCCTGGGTGGTATGCTGTCCGTTCACAAACGAATAATATTCCTCTCCATAAGAAGAACCATGCGTCATGGCCACTTCGATGTCGTTGCCGCGAAGGTGGATGATCGGGTACAGCACTTCGCCGTCAATGCGTGCTTTCAGCAGATCGAGGAGGCCATCTTTTGAGTGGAAGCGCTGACCGTTGAACCGGATGGTGAGCCCCGGGTTAAGGTAAACGTAGTTCCACATCATATTTTCCACGAACTCCGTTCGGAAACGGAAGTTCCCGAAGATCGTCCGGTCCGGCAGGAACTGTGTCAGCGTTCCTTCCTTCTCATCCTGTTCCGCCTTGCCGATCTTGTGATCCGTGGTGACTTCACCATGCTGGAACTCAATGGTCTTATTTTTACCTTCTCTGACCGATCTCACCTGAAAATAATCCGACAGGGCATTTACGGCCTTCGTACCCACACCGTTCAAACCGACCGACTTCTTGAATGCTTTGGAGTCGTACTTGGCTCCGGTATTGATGCGGGACACACAATCCAGCACCTTCCCCAGGGGAATGCCACGACCATAGTCCCTCACGGTCACCTGACCTTCGGAGATGGATACATCAATGGTCTTCCCATGCCCCATGACGAACTCATCAATGCTGTTGTCGATCACCTCCTTGAGCAGTACATAAATACCGTCGTCATGGGAAGATCCGTCGCCCAGCTTACCTATGTACATCCCCGGCCGGAAACGGATATGCTCTTTCCAGTCGAGGGTACGTATGTTGTCTTCGGTATATTTTACTTCTTCATCTGCCATACACTAAGTACAGAGTAGTTGGTAGATAGTCGTTAGTAGACAATAGATAATTAGACAATAGACATTGGACAATGGTAGTTGGTCATCTGTAAAAAATATGTCCCCTCCATCACTTTGCCACGTCATCCAATGATGTCAATTTTGACACGATCTGCGAAGATAATGATTTCAAATCACCCGGAAAGCCTTACAGGGCAAGAGTTTTCAACAAACCAGGGGGCTTTGTTGATAAATTTTTTGAAGAAATCTGAAATTTCCTGATGGATCATGATGACGAACACCTTCGTTCTGACTGGCTAGCGCAGACGTCTGGTCCTGACTTTCTCAGAAACACTGATTTGCGTAACAAATACTACAGGATAACCAGACGAAGGTACAACCTTCGCCTAACGCTCTGCCAGATATAGAAATGCTATGGCGAATTAGGATTACCTACTCATTGATCCAACCTTTTTAACATCCGATTGATATAAACAATAACAATTATTAGAGTAATGCAGAGGCTTGAAATAAGACCTGCGACCAACGCATCCCTTTGTGTAATATGTGTCTTGTAAAATAGCGACCCCAGACCCACTAGACAACCCATTAGTGTTAGAGAGAGATAATGATTCAATCCTCGGAGAAACCTGACATTGTTCTTTTTCATTTAAGGATCGTTATAATTAAGGGTTTCTTATTACTTCGCTGGCGCGGACGTCTCGTCCGGGCTTATTTTTAACCTTCCATTACATGAGTAAACTTTCCCATCACATTCGCCAAAATGCCAAACGCTGCATTCCTACATTTGCGACATGTCCGACAAATATAAGATACGAGAACCTGACAAGGCCTACTTTGTTACCATGACCATCGTACAGTGGATCGATGTTTTCAGCAGACCTATTCAAAAGAAACGACTCTTTGCCTCTCTGCAACACTGCCAGCAAAACAAAGGATTGATCATATACGCCTATTGCCTAATGTCAAGTCATCTTCATATGATCTGCCAGGCTGATGAAGGTCACCTGTTAACCAATATTCTTCGTGACTTCAAAACATTCACCAGCAAACAAATCATTCAGACTATTCAAGAAGAACCGGAAAGCCGGCGTGAATGGATGTTATCGGCATTTCATCAAGCCTGCGATCATTTAAAACGAAAACAACGTTTTAAAGTATGGCAAGATGGCAATCACGCCAAAGAGCTTTTCTCTAATCACTTTATCTGGCAAAAGCTGGATTACATTCATGCAAACCCTGTTAAAGATTTGATCGTGTCACATCCCGAAAATTATCTATATAGCTCTGCCAGAAACTATGCCGAACTTGATAGCATGCTTGATGTTGTGATGCTATCCAGGCCTGTAAAAACATCTTAGTTAGGGGCCCGGACGGGACGTCCGCGCCAGCTACGACGGGACGTCTGCGCCAGCTGCTTTGTTGAATACTTCTTGTATTTTACAAACCAACTACCGGGCTATTCCCCGTTCTCCGCGCCAGCTACGAGCCCGGACGGGACGTCCGCGCCAGCTGCTTTGTTGAATGCTTCTTGTATTTACAAACCAACTTTCGGGCTATTCCCCGTTCTCCTTATCCTCCAGAAGGGGTACAAATCTGAATTCGCCGAACGTCTCACGCTCCGTTTCACCATTTTCTCCCTTTTTAATGAGCATCATCTCTTGTATATTCTGGCCTACGGGGATCACTAACCGGCCACCCGGCTTGAGTTGGTCTATCAAAGCCGGCGGCACATAGGGTGCTCCCGCAGTTACAATGATCTTATCGAAAGGCTCAAAGGCTGGTAATCCGGCATAACCATCACCATAAAACAACCTGGGACGATAATTCATTTCTTCCAGCAACTTTTTTGTCTTCTGGTATAACTCCCGTTGCCGCTCGATGGAAAATACCTTCACCCCCATCTCAACCAATACGCAGGTTTGGTAGCCTGAACCAGTGCCTACTTCCAGAACCTTCTCACCTTTCTTAAGATCCAACAGGTCGGTTTGAAAAGCAACCGTATAAGGCTGCGAAATAGTTTGTCCGGCTCCTATAGGAAAGGCCTTATCCTCATATGCAAAATTCAAAAAAGCGGTATCCATGAACCAATGCCTGGGCACCCTGTCCATGGCAGCAAGCACCGTCTCATTCTTAATGCCCTTTTGCCGTAATATATCCAGCAACTTCTTCCGTAATCCTTTATGCCTATAATTATCTTCCATGCCGAATGTTTATGGACGCCGAAAATACAAAAAGGTTTATAGTTACCACAGAGACAGCATACAGAGACAGCATACAGCAACAGCATACTGCATACAGGGAGAACCAGAAGCTTACGGTATCGCCCCCATATGCTTACAGTGGATGCTCTTGCTATTCTTCCTTCCGGTTAGCATCTTTAATGAAGTTATGTACATTTGCTTCTTCTTTATAAAACAGATCATCCCATGAGAAAGGCGAGCAGACAATTTTTGGAGGAATACTTAAACAATGCATCCCCCACCGGTTTTGAATCACAAATGCCTACCGGCGCCAAAAGCGGCCAGCAAATATGGCTGGATTATATCCGACCGTACATCGATGAATACCAAACGGACGTTTACGGAACCACGGTTGGGGTGATCAACCCGAAGGCAGCTTACAAAGTGGTGATTGAAGCCCACGCCGACGAGATCTCATGGTTTGTGAATTATATCAGCGAAGATGGATACCTCTATGTCATCCGCAACGGTGGCTCGGATCACATGATCGCGCCTTCGATGCGGGTAAACATACACACCAAAAAAGGCATTGTAAAAGGGGTGTTCGGATGGCCGGCTATTCATGTACGCCAGAAAGACAAGGAAGAACCGCCTTCCATGAAGAATATTTTCATCGATTGCGGCTGCAGCTCCAAGGCCGAAGTAGAGAAAGCCGGAATCCATGTGGGCACTGTCGTTACCTTTGAAGATGAACTGATGGACCTGGGCAAGAACTACATCACCGGACGCGCTTTGGATAACCGCATCGGTGGATTCATGATCGCTGAAGTGGCACGCCAGATCAAAGAAAGCAAGAAGAAGTTACCGTTCTGTCTATATATTGTAAATGCTGTGCAGGAAGAGATTGGCTTAAGAGGTGCGGAGATGATCTCACGCAGACTCAAGCCGAACGTGGCCATCGTGACCGACGTCACACATGACACACAATCTCCTCTTTACAAGAAAAAGGAAGAAGGTGACATCACTGCGGGAAAAGGCCCTGCGTTGACCTATGGTCCCGCCGTTCAAAACAATCTCCTGAACATGATCATCTCCGTGGCTGAGAAGAAAAAGATTCCCTTCCAGCGGTCAGCAGCATCACGCAGCACCGGGACCGACACCGACGCATTTGCATATTCTGCAGACGGTGTGGCTTCAGCACTCATTTCCCTGCCATTGAAATATATGCATACCACCGTTGAGACTGTGCATAAGGATGATATCGACAGCGTCATTAAATTGATGTACGAAACAATCACACAACTCAAAGCAGGTCATGACTTCCGGTATATCAAATAAACTTCAACGGGCTTTCCTGATCGCCGGTTGTATACTTTCGGCTTCCCCCCTGTTCTCTCAGGTAGAACAGGCATTCCAGGAAAACAAGAGTCCGACTTACGAGGAAACCATCACCGCCTACCGCAAACTTGCAGAAGCGCATCCGATGGCATTCCTCATTGAGTATGGCACCACGGATGCTGGCATCCCCCTGCACATGCTGCTTATCACAAAGGATCAGGATGTAGATCCTGTCTCGCTTCGCAAACGGGACAAGCGCATCATCCTTATCAACAACGCCATTCATGCCGGTGAACCATGCGGTGTTGACGCAAGCATCAAGTTCGCACAGGACCTTCTCAATAAGAAGATATCATCCGCCTACCTCGATAACGTGATTATCTGCATCATTCCGGGTTATAATATCGGCGGCATGCAAAACCGCAATAGCACCACCCGTGTCAATCAGGACGGCCCCCAAGAATATGGCTTCCGCGGCAACGCCAGAAACTTTGACCTGAACCGGGATTTCATCAAGGCCGACAGCAAGAACGCCCGGACCTTCGCCGAAATCTACCATACCTGGCGTCCGGACATTTTCGTGGACACCCACACCACGAACGGTGCAGACTACCCTTATACGATGACGCTGATCCCAACGCATCCGGACAAGATCCATCCGTTGATCGGTACCTATATGAGGGAAACCATGCTCCCCGAACTTTACAAAAGCATGAATGCAGCCGGCGTGCTGACAACACCCTATGTAAACAGCATCAGACAAACCCCGGATGATGGCATCGCGGGATTCCTTGATTCTCCGAGGTATTCCACAGGCTACACGTCGCTCTTCAACACCATCGGGTTCATTACCGAAGCACACATGCTAAAGCCATACAATGAAAGGGTGATGGCTACCTATACTTTTCTGGTGAATATTCTGAAATTCACCTCAGAAAACGGTCAGCGTATCGGAAAGGTCAGAGGCATTGCCGCACAGGAAGACCGCGAACGAAAAGATTTTGCACTCAGTTGGAAACTGGATAGCACCCGAAGCACGCCACTGATGTTCAAAGGATACACCGCCGGTTACAAACCCAGCGATGTGACCGGAAAGGATCGCTTGTATTACGACCGCGAACAGCCTTATGAGAAAGCCATCCCGTTTTATGACACCTACCGGCCGGCGGACAAGGTAACGGCTCCCGTGGCCTACATCATCCCCCAGGCATGGAAGGAAGTGATAGACTTACTGAAAGCGAATAAAGTGACGATCCAGAAACTCACACAGGACATGAACATTCCTGTGAGTGCCTATTACGTTGAAGATTATCAGACGGTCGAAACACCATTTGAAGGACACTACCTTCATTATAATATCAAAACGAGAACAGAGGCGCAACGCATCGATTTTAAAAAGGATGATTATGTGGTGTATCTGAACCAGTCCAAGAACCGTTTCCTGATAGAAGTTCTGGAACCAAGAGCTACGGACTCTTACTTTGCCTGGAACTTTTTTGATGTGATCCTGGCGCAGAAGGAACATTTCTCTCCCTACGTCTTCGAAGACCTGGCTGCTAAGTATCTTGCCGAACACCCGGACATCAAACAGCAACTTGATCTTAAGAAACTGGAGGATGATGCGTTTGCGGAAAGTCCGTATCAGCAGCTGCTATGGGTGTACAGACAGACCCCTCATTACGAGGCTGCACATCTGCGTTATCCCATCTTCAGGCTTGATAAAGAGACCACCCTTCCGGTAAAATATGAATAAGCGCCACACAGGTATCTTCGTGTTTGTTGCCGGCCTGATCGTCACCCTGGCATGGACATCATGCAAAAAGGATCCCGATCCGAATGAATTGCCCAAAAGCACCTGGCAGGTGATCTTTACCGATGAGTTTGATACTTCCAGGGCAGAACAAATGGATCACTGGACGTATGCGAAACTTCCTTACGACAGCACCTTCACCGGGCCCAACCAATACATTCCGCAAGGGTATTTTGGCGACTGGTGCTTTTCGCTGGGACCACTGGATACGCCGATGGCGAGTGGTATGGCGTGTATTTTCCCGGTGTCCTTCGGATTACCAGATAGTCTGCCGGCTGGCACCTACCAGATGACCACCTGGATCCTCTGCCCCGGCTTCTCATCCTGCTCCCTCTCCTTAAAACTGAACAGCGAAACAGACAGTGTGAGCCATGATACCATCGTCAGCCCCAGAACATGGACGAGGTTCACCCTCATGCAAACCCTTGATCAGAACGGACCGATCGCAGCGTCGTTTCTTGTCGGCACACCTGACACGGCTGCAGACCGTCGTGTACTGATTGACTACGTTCAATTGGTCCGGACCAAATAAGGCTTCCGGAAAGTTCGTTTGTGAACGTACAGTTCAAATCCAATTCGTTACTTTTAAGGAATGAAAAAGAGATTGTTGCTGGCCCTTTTGCTTCCGATGCTTGCCTTCACCACCGGTGGCGGCACATTTGAAATAGGTCTGCTGAAATATGGTGGCGGTGGCGACTGGTATGCCAACCCTACTTCACTTCCCAACCTCATCGAATTCTGCAATAGAAATCTGGGAACAGACATCAAGCCGGATTATGCCGTCGTGGAAGTGGGGAGTCCTGAGATCTTCAACTATCCTTTTCTTCATATGACCGGTCACGGGAACGTCGTATTCTCACCCGGCGATGTGGAGAACCTTAGAAATTATCTGATCTCCGGTGGATTTCTTCACATTGATGATAACTACGGACTGGACGGATTTATCCGCCCTGAAATGAAAAAGGTTTTTCCGGAACTGGAATTCATCGAGCTGCCTTACAACCACCCTATCTATCATCAGAAATATAAATTCCCCAAAGGTCTTCCCAAGATCCATGAACATGACGATAAACCCGCACAGGGTTTTGGCTTATTTTACGAAGGACGGCTCGTATGTTTCTACAGTTACGAATGTGACCTGGGCGATGGATGGGAAGACCGGGAAGTGCATAATGACTCGGAAGAGAACAGGCAGAAAGCCTTGAAAATGGGTGCGAATATCATTCAGTTTGTGTTGATGGGAGATGGGTAGTGTGATAATGTGTTAATGAGATGATGTGTTAATGAGATGATGTGTTAATGTGATGATGTGGTGATGTGGTGATGTGACAATTTGAAAATTGGAGAGCCTTTTGTGCATCAGATTATATAAGGTACGCCAACTTTAAACTTTAAACCTTAAACCGTTCATCCGTGAACATCGACATCCCTAAATCAAGTTTTCCCCGTGTGGTGATCATAGGCGGAGGGTTCGGGGGGATCAACATTGCAAAACGTCTTTGCCGGCGGAATTTTCAGGTGGTGCTTCTCGACAAGCACAACTACCACACGTTTCAACCGCTGCTTTACCAGGTGGCTACCGCCGCCCTGGAACCCGCATCCATCAGCTTTCCGATCAGAAAAATATTTCATAAGGAGAAGGATTTCTATTTCCGGATGGCGGAAGTGAAGGATGTGGATAGCGCTAAAAAAATGATCCACACGGAGATCGGTGAACTGCATTACGACCACCTCGTTATCGCAACCGGATCGCAAACCAATTACTTTGGCATGGAAGGTTTGATCATCAGCTCCATGCCGATGAAGACCGTGCCGGAAGCGCAGGACCTGCGCAGTCTGATGCTTCAGAACTTTGAAAAGGCACTCAGCATAGAAAACAAGAGAAAGAAGAAAAGCCTCATGACCTTTGCCATCGCCGGTGCCGGACCAACAGGCGTCGAACTTGCAGGTGCTCTTGGTGAACTCAAAATGCAGATACTTCCCAAAGACTACCCCGAGCTGGATTTCTCCAAAATGCGGATTCTGTTGATCCAAAGTGGAAAGCGTGTATTGCCCGCATTATCCGAAACATCATCCGCCAAAGCGCAGCGCTTTCTTGAGAAACTGGGCGTGGAGGTCATATTAAATACGCGTGTACTGGATTACTTCGGCGACTACATCCAAACCAACAACAAGGACTTTGCAGCCCGCACCTTAATATGGACCACCGGCGTCAGAGGATGTCCCATCGGAGGTATTCCGGCAGATGTCATCGACAAAAGAAGTCAGCGAATGCATGTGGACACCTTCAACAGGGTAAACGGTTACGAGGATATTTTTGCCATCGGTGATTGTGCTGCTATGGTGAGCGAAGAATACCCAGGCGGTCACCCTCAGGTGGCACCTGCCGCCATACAACAGGGACGCCACCTGGCGGATAACCTGCATCGTCAGCAAAAAGGCCAACCCATGAAGCCATTCAAATACATGAACAAGGGCGCCATGGCAACAATAGGCCGGAATAAAGCGGTAGTTGAGTTTGCCGGATTAAAAATGGCCGGCTTTGTGGCCTGGTTCATATGGATGTTCGTACACCTCATGAGCCTTATCGGCTTCCGTAACCGCGTTGTGGTGCTATTCGACTGGACACGCAGTTATTTTAATCACGACAAAGGAGTACGCGTCATCTTCCAGCAATTTGACCTGATGGAAGAAAAGAAAAAAAGAAAACGGGAAATGCTTAATGAGGAGGTGTGAGGGTTAGTAGACATAAGACATTAGACAAAAGACATAAGACATAAGACACTGTTATGACTAAAAAACAATATACCAAAGACGGAGTGACGGTCATCTGGGAACCCGGTAAATGCACACATTCCGGAGTATGCGTCTGCCGTATTTAAACCCAAAGAGCGTCCATGGATTCAAATGGACGGCGCACCGAATGAGGACATCATCAGACAAGTGAATCAATGCCCCTCCGGTGCCATCTCTATAAAAAAGGAAGAACAATGAGCAAATCAAAAAAAGTTACCGGCATCGGTGGGATTTTCTTCAAATGCAAAGACCCGGATGCCATGAAAGATTGGTACCGTGACCAACTCGGACTGAATACAAACCAATACGGATCTCTGTTTGAGTTCAGGTCTTCGGATCAACCCGACCAAAAGGGATACCTGCAATGGAGCCCCTTTGACGACAAGACCACCTACTTTGAACCTTCACAAAAAGAGTTCATGATTAACTACCGCGTGGAAAACATCGAGGCACTGGTGGAAGAACTCAAAGCCGCTGGGGTGACCATCTGCGATGAGATCGAAACTTACGAATACGGCAAGTTCGTGCATATCCTCGACCCTGAAAACAACAAGATTGAACTGTGGGAACCCGTGGACCAGGTGTTCACGGATATGTATGAAGACCAGACGACGAAGTGATTTGGTGATGTGATGATGTGGTGATGGGTGATGTGGTGACCTGCCAGCCGACGCCAAGGCCATTGCAGGGCAGGCAGGTGTGCTAATGGGATGAGTACCAAAGATGCTACGAATTCAACTAACGAAACCAAAAGACTTATCATTATGGCTTACGAACTTAAAACAGAAATCATGATTGGTGCGGGGCCGGATAAGATCTGGGAACACCTGTCAGACTTCCCCTCCTACCCTTCATGGAACCCGTTTGTCACTTCTGTGGAAGGGCAGATCTCAGAGGGCGCCTCGTTCAAGGTAACCCTGCAACCTCCCGGTGGAAAACCGATGGTATTCAAACCCCGCTGTCTGGCTTACAAACCGGGAAAGGAATTCCGCTGGCTCGGCCATTTGTTGATCCCCGGGTTGTTTGACGGAGAGCATATCTTCGAACTTCAGGAAAAAGAGAACGGACAAACCCAATTTATACAACGGGAAAAATTCAAAGGCATCCTTGTTCCGCTTTTCAAAAAAATGTTGGAGACCCAAACCAGGGCCGGATTTGAAAAAATGAACCAGGCGTTGAAAGAAAGAGCGGAGAAATAGTTATTCAGCCAATTCGCGTTTTCGGGAGTTTATCCTAACCATGTAAACGACAGCAAGCAACACCACTCCGATTCCTGTAGTTATAGTGATACCTGTCATGAGGATTGTATCAGGTGACCATTTGAGTTTATCAGATAATAGATAGCTCAGTGGAAAAAAGCTGGCGATCACATATGAAGGCACGAATGCCAGCCCCATTGTAATGGCGAGATACTTCGGGTTGGAATAGCGTGCCAGCAAACCATAAAAGACGGGTCCAACATGTACTTCACCGATCGCTACCAGCACTATGGCACTTATAAATACCGGTAGATGCTGTGCCGTGGGCGTGTCCCCTATGATCAAAAGCGCCAACATCCCCATGCCTGCAGCCAGAAAACCTATGGCAAGCTTTGTAAACTGATGGCTATAATAATAGCTCCAGACAAACAAAGCAATCAACAGGCCCCCAACCAACACTATACTATCAAAGATGCCCGTAATTCCCTTCGAAACTGTCAGCACATTCAACTGCCTCAGTTTATCGTGTATATCAAATATCATGGCTCCATACAAAGAATATAGCAACCAAAAGAGACCTACCACTAGTGCTCCCAATATGATATACCATATATTTTTGATACCCCCCCTGGCATCTGAAGTCCCTTCGGCCTCCTGTTCTGTCTTTATAAACAACATCGGCAAAACGGCCAGCAGTATTATTACGCCCGAGGTAGCAAAACCATATTCCCAACCATGCGATTCCCCAACTTCGCCAATCACAATTGCTCCAACAAATGCACCTGCTGTAATCAGAATGTAAAATATGGTAAAACCCGCGTCGAGTAACTTCGGGGTCTTCAGATACTGCTTCGCAAATTGAGAAGCAATATTCGGTGTGTAGATACCGGATCCCAATACCACCAGACCCGCCCCGGTGTACAACATGGAGTGAGATGGAATACCAATCACAAACGCACCCACGGACTGCAATAAAGCCCCAACCAACACCGCTCGTTTGTTACCAAGTAACAGGTCACCGATGATCCCTCCGAATACCTGAGATAATGCGACAGCAGCGGTAAAGAACGTATAGAGCTGGAAAGCTTCTGTAGCAGACATAGACATGGTCTCCCCTACCATATATAATACCAGTATCCCACGCAACCCATAATAACCCGCACGCTCGAGCATTTTCGAGAAGGCCACTAACAGCGCTTCACGGGAGTGTATCTGTCCGCTTACTGCTTTGATCCGGGTATACATAAGGGTTATATTTGTTCTATATTCAATTCTCGCGGTGGAAAATACATCAAAATACAATAAGCAATTATACTTTATTATATAATGCCTGAACAAAATATTATCACCATTCATCGCGGCCCTATGTTCAGAGGGAAGCGTTCCTTTCTGGGCATAGGAGGTACATCCTTTGGCAGCATCTTTATCATTCTTGCATTAAACTATGGTGCATGGGTCGTAGCAATCATTTCCGCATTGTTAATCATCCCACTTATCAGTCTTGCCATAGGACAGGAAGGTGTTGAGATTGATACAAAAAAGAAGACCGTAAGGCTCTACCGTCTATTCCTGAGATTTCGTTACGGTGTATGGCATCCGATCACACTATATCATGAAATGGTGTTAATAAAGGACTATTGGCATACAAACAGAAGTATCGTTAAAACGAGCGTGCACCGTTCTTCTTACAACATTGTACTTAGGAACCAGGACAACTCATTGCAGCTCGTCCTTATAGACACAAACAACTACAACGACGCATGTGAAGCGCTTTCCAAGCTTGAAAAATCCATTGATCTACCGGTTAGAAATATCGTAAAAGATTTGAATGACAGTGCCCGGGTGACAAGAAGAAAAAAAGGTCGACGGTAATACATTCCAGAGATACCGGAAAAACGGTAATGAGTTCCCCCCTACCCTACTGAGCCAAACATGGCTTATCCGCGTTTTATAACCTCCACCAACTGTGCCGCCGGCAACACACCTGACTGGCGCCACTTTACTTCACCATTCCTGAATAAAATAAGCGTAGGCACACCCTGCACCCTATATTGCATAGCCACCTGAGGATTCTTATCCACATCCACTTTCAGGATGGTTACAGCATCACCCAATTGCGCCTTGACCTCTTTAAGGATCGGCGGCATCATTTTACAGGGACCACACCACTCTGCATAGAAGTCTACCAGTACCGGCTTGCTTCCTTGTATATGTTGTTGAAATGACGACATCGGATTGTGAACTATTAAAACAACTGCTTACCTCCCGGTAACCTTAAACCCTAAACCTTAAACCTTAAACCTTAAACCCCAACGTTAACGGGTCTGTTCATACTGTCAACACGATAACTGAACATTATCACAAGACTTTCTTAAAGGTAAGGAAAATATAGCGCCATCTTAATCGGATAGTTTTACTCCCGACAAGAAAACCTTATTTACAAACCTTTTTTTTAACGGAGGAATCCCAAATGAAAAAAACGAACAGCTTCGCCAGAATGACGCTTCTGGCTGGCCTGGTCGCAGCAACAGCAGGCAACCAGGTAGCGGCACAAGATTTTGTGACCGATGAAGCACCTATGATGAAAGGTGTTACTCAAAACATCAAGAACGGTTGGCAGTACTCAGCCCTGCTTACAACCGGTGAGACAAACAACGACGGTGACGATGTCAACCAGGATGAGTTCGGATATCAGATTCCCGGCCTGTTTGACGGAATTGCAGCCTGGAAAAACGGCAGCCACGTACGTGTACTTGTTAATCATGAATTTGGTGACGGTGTTGGTTATCAATACCAGCTTGCAAACGGCACCATGCTCACAGGAGCCCGCATCAGCAGCGTTTCCATTTCACGCATCGACCGGAAGGTTGACGCTGTCGGACTGGCTTTCAACACCATCTATGATCGCGCAGGAAATGTCGTTACAAGCGGCTTTCAAATCAACCCGGGCGCAGCCCTTGGCACCGATGGCTTCGACAGATTTTGCTCAAGCTCAGGTGTAAGCAAATTCGAATATGGTTTCTGGGATGATATCTACTTCACCGGAGAAGAAACCGGAAACGGACAGCTCACAGCGCTTGACGTAAATAAAAAGGATCTATATGTAATCCCGATGGCAGGACGCGCCGCTTTTGAAAGCGTAACTGTTATTGAGAACTTCCACTCAAACAAAGTGGCTTTCCTCATCGGTGATGATTCCGGTGGTGCTCCCCTTTACCTTTATGTAGGTGAGAAAAACTCCAACGCCAGTGGCTACAACCCAAACAAATCTTTTCTGAAGAGAAACGGTCTGTCCAACGGCCATCTGTATGTTTGGGTATCTGACGACTATGCAGGAAGCGGCGAGATCGACCCAACCACCTTTAACGGCACCGGCAGCTCACGCGACGGAAAATTCGTGCGTATCGATCACTTCGACGCCGCCAATGCCGGTCTGCCTGGCTATGACGCCCTTGGCTTTGCCGATCAATCCACACAGTATACCATGGCTGCTGCCGTGGGTGGTTTCAAATTCTCACGCCCTGAAGACCTGTCTACAAATCCTTATGACGGAACACAAGTGGTTTTGGCTTCTACAGGACGTAGCAGCTTGTTCGGTGGTGCGGATTCATGGGGTACAACCTACATCATCGACTTTGATGATCAGGATTTGCAGTCCCAGTTAAACAGCCCGCTGGCCTCTATCAACAACATCAAAGCCAACATACGCATTGCTTATGATGGTGACGATGCAGGTAACGGAATCGTTGCCGGTCCTGATTTCGGTATCCGCAGCCCGGACAACCTGGTATGGTCTGACAATGGCTTTATCTATCTTCAGGAAGACCGTTCCGTTTCCGGTTTTGGTCTTACCAGCGGCATCGAAGCCTCTGCATGGCAACTGGACCCTGCAACCGGTGACATCCAAAGGATCCTTGAAATGGACCGCAATGCCGTTCCTTTCATGCAGGTGGATAACAATCCTACCGACATTGGTAACTGGGAATCTTCAGGTGTACTGGATGTAACATCACTGTTCATCACCAGCCCGGGAGAAACACTGCTGATCGGTGATGTTCAGGCACACAGCGTTCGCAGCGACATGATCAACAACTCAAAGCTGGCCGAAGGCAGCCAATTGTTCCTGGTTTCGAAGAACTTTGGCTTCCACGGACATAAAGCACATGCGATCACGAACGAGGAAATGGAATCCACTCCATCATCCAACTTCGCTTCCCCAAATCCCGTATCTGGTACACTCTTCATCAAAGAAGCTACCGATGTTGAGATTTACACCCTGGAAGGTCGCCTGGTGATTTCCAAAGCACAAGCCACCTCCATTGACGTTAGCAAACTGGAGTCTGGCATTTACATGGTAAAAACTTCTGACGGTCAATCCCAAAAAATTATCGTTGAGAACAAGTAACCATTCATTTTAACCCAGGTTATGCATTAGGAAGTGCTTTTCGCGCTGAACTAAATGTATTAGCTGGGGTTACCCCGCGTAGAAAATCAAGAAATTCTTCCGAAGAAGATAATCGGTGGTATTTGATTTTCTTATGCGTCATGCAATAGTTTTTTTCTCTATTGCATGATTTGGGTTCAATTTCCCGATTGCTGAACTTTGCAGTTGAGAGAGGTTGTCCCGTAAGGCAGCCTCTTTTTTTATCTCCCCACTCAAAATATCAGATGTATTTACAGAAGGGGCACACCTGAAAAATCGGCAGAATATTCGGACCAAAATTCAATTCCCGTGTCAACCTGACCTGGTTTTATTTCTCAGCAAAACCTCTTCCAGCCAAAATTTCCGGTTTTCTTCCCCTTATCCGGCTTGGATGAGATTTTGATGATAACCATTCAGTATGTTCCATGGTGGAATGTGTACATCAAAATACATCAGACATGAACCTGAACCAATTTACATTGAAATCGCAGGAGGCCATTCAGCAAGCCCAGCAAATTGCATCCGGGCATCAGCATCAGGCCATTGAACCTGCACATATACTTAAAGGCATCCTCAACGTGGATGAGAATGTCACACCTTTTCTTCTGAAGAAACTGAATGTAAACATTCCTACCCTTACGAAAGCCCTGGATGCCATCATCACCTCATTTCCCAAGGTCAGTGGAAATGAACAATATCTTTCACGAAGCGGTAACGCCGCCGTTCAGAAAGCCATGAACCTCATGCATGACCATAAGGATGAATTCGTGTCTGTTGAACATCTGATACAAGGCATCCTTCACGGGAATGATGCGGCAGCCCAATTGCTCAAAGACAGCGGAGTCACGGAAAAAGACCTGCAAGCCGCGGTTACCGACCTGAGACAAGGCTCAAGGGTGACCAGCCACAGCGCCGAAGAAACTTATAATGCGTTGAATAAATACGCCAACAACCTCAACGAAATGGCGCGTAACGGGAAGCTGGACCCGGTGATCGGACGGGATGACGAGATCCGTCGCGTGCTGCAAATCCTTTCCAGAAGGACAAAAAACAACCCCATACTGATCGGTGAACCCGGTGTTGGTAAGACTGCCATTGCGGAAGGCCTTGCCCATCGCATCATCAACGGCGACGTCCCGGAGAACCTTAAATCAAAACAAATCTTTTCACTGGATATGGGCGCCCTGGTTGCGGGAGCAAAATACAAAGGTGAGTTCGAAGAGCGCCTGAAAGCCGTAGTCAAAGAAGTGACTGGCGCGGAAGGAAACATTGTACTTTTCATTGACGAGATTCATACCCTCGTGGGTGCCGGAGGCGGCGAAGGAGCGATGGATGCCGCCAATATCCTCAAACCTGCACTTGCAAGAGGTGAACTCCGTGCCATTGGCGCGACCACCCTGGCGGAATACCAGAAGTACTTTGAAAAAGATAAGGCCCTGGAACGTCGCTTTCAAAAAGTGACCATCGACGAACCTGACACGGATGATGCCATTTCTATCCTTCGTGGTCTGAAAGAAAAATATGAAACACACCATAAGGTGCGCATCAAGGACGAAGCCATCATCGCTGCGGTAGAGCTTTCTCAGCGCTATATCACAGACCGCTTTCTGCCCGATAAGGCCATCGACCTGGTAGACGAAGCCGCATCCAAACTGAGACTTGAGATCAATTCCATGCCCGTTGAACTGGACGAGGTAGAACGCAAAATCCGTCAGCTTGAGATTGAAAGAGAAGCCATCAAAAGGGAAAAGGATGAAAAGAAATTGAAGAAGCTTTCCGAAGAGATCGCCAACCTCTCCGATGAACGAAACAACCTGAAAGCAAAATGGCAGGCGGAGAAGGAAGTCGTCGAAGGTATTCAGCAAGCCAAAGAAGATATTGAGAACTTCAAGCTGGAAGCAGAGCAGGAAGAACGCGCCGGAAATTATGAACGGGTTGCCGAACTTCGTTACGGAAAGATCAAAGAAGCCGAAGCCCAGCTGGAATCCTTCAAGAAAAAACTGGCCGAAGAACAGCAAGGCAACAAAATGATCAAAGAGGAAGTGGACTCCGAAGATATCGCTGCGGTGGTATCCCGGTGGACAGGCATTCCGGTGAATAAAATGTTGCAGAGTGAAAAAGACAAACTGTTGCACCTGGAAGATGAACTCCACAAACGTGTGGTGGGACAGGAAGAGGCCATCGCCGCGGTTGCGGATGCCGTCAGAAGAAGTCGCGCTGGTCTGCAGGACGAGAAGCGTCCCATCGGGTCATTCATCTTTCTCGGCACCACCGGCGTGGGAAAAACCGAGCTGGCCAAGGCACTTGCCAACTACCTTTTCAATGATGAAAACCTGATGACAAGGATAGACATGAGTGAGTACCAGGAAAGACATGCGGTTTCCAGACTGGTAGGCGCCCCTCCCGGATACGTTGGCTACGATGAAGGTGGTCAGCTTACAGAAGCGGTACGCAGAAAGCCCTACAGTGTGATCCTACTCGATGAGATTGAAAAAGCACACCCCGATGTGTTTAATATCATGCTGCAGGTGCTTGACGATGGCAGGTTGACAGACAATAAAGGACGTATCGCCAACTTCAAGAACACCATCATCATCATGACCTCGAACCTCGGATCGGACATCATCCGTGAAAATTTCGAAAGCCTCACCGCCAAGAACCGTGAAGTGGTCATGGAAAGCACCAAGAAAGAAGTGCTGACGTTGCTGAAGAAAACCATGCGCCCCGAATTCCTGAACCGGGTGGATGAACTGATCATGTTCGAACCACTGACCGAAAAGGACATTCACAACATCGTGAAACTACAGATGCAGCAGCTCCAGCAAACTGTACTCAAGCAGGACATCCGGTTGACCATATCCGAAGATGCTGTGAACTACATCGCTGAAAAAGGATTTGATCCGCAGTTCGGTGCTCGTCCGATCAAAAGGCTTATTCAGAAAGAGGTGCTCAATGCCCTATCCAAAAGCCTTCTTGCCGGCACCATCGACAAAGGACAGGATGTGGTGATGGACGTATTCGATAATCAGATCGTGTTCAGAAAACCGATTAAGAAGGGCGAGAAGATGGGGAGTGATCTGTAGATAGTAGGCAGTAGGCAGTAGGCAGTATTGGTCACCGTTAATATTGGTGGGGTGGCAGGATTATCAGTAAGTAGAGATTGGCAAAGAGTATACGGTCCTTACAGATTCCTCGCATCTCAATCCGCATTATCATTTGTGGACTTGGGAGTAGCTACAAGCGACAGAATAGTACGACGAAGGTACAACCTTCGCCGAACGAGGGGCACATCATACATCACCAAATCATACATCATACTCCCGCGTACCCATATGCAAACCTTTCTCCGGTAACCCAACGCGTCACGCACTGCCTACTGCCTACTGCCTACTAACTACTAACGCGTTGACCACTTAGTCAGCCAAAGCATGTTTTAAGTGATTGACAGGTCT
>JAGQZQ010000054.1 GCA_020435415.1 Flavobacteriales bacterium | reverse complement strand
TCACCGCCTGTATAGTCGCCCTTGCTCTTGAAATTTCCGAATGGTAATATTTCCAATCGACCGGTAAAATCGAATCCGCCCAGATTCCCTGCCGTTATGTTACGTCCTTCCCCCTGCGAAAAAGCAAATATCTCGCGTATCACCACACCATTATTTAGGGAATGGTGATTTCTAAGTTGAATACCGATATCACGATCGATATTGTATTTTGCATTGAGTGCAGAACGATCAACAAACTGAAGGTCCCCGGATGAAATGACCCTTTCACGGTTACCCGGTAACTTGGTTTGTCCCGCCCATAGTTCAAGGTTTTTGAAGAAATTCCATTTTAATACGGCATCAAACAGAAGAAGTGGTGTGTTCCGGGTTTCGGGTACCGCACCTGCCAGGTCACGGTTGCTCAGGCCCAGCTCCAGCTTGTACTTTAGTTTTGTGGAGTGTACGAATCCGTCCATCTTTAAACGGGAACGGCGGATCAGGAAGGCGGATGATCCGTTGTAAGGTGCACGGTCATTCATTGATCCTGAGAACAGGGTTTGGAAACGTACACCCAGCTTAACACTGAAAGATGAATCTGATGCCGTTATGTTGTACAATCCTTTGCCAAAAGTAAGTCCGGTGGTCTTCTGGGCATATAAGGAAAATGTTGCCAGGATGCTGAATAGCCCGCATAGAGCCAGCTTAGTTTTAATGTTTATTATGATATGCAGGTATAGATTTGTGTTTTTTTGAAACACAAATGTAACATTACTGTAACACTTAGTTCACTTTAACCCAGCTTATGCATTAGGAAGCGCTTTTCATGCTGAACTACATGTCCTGCATGTGCGGGAGGGTTATCCTGCATTAGAAAATCAAGCATTTATCACGAAGCAAGCAATCGGTATCCTATGATTTTCTTATGCGTCATACAATTGTTTTTTTCTATTGCATAACTTGGGTTTAAAGAGATGAAAGAAATCAGAAAATCTGGCCTGTTTTGTAATATTCGTCACTACCACGGATGACATCCGGGCCTCATGTCGATCGGTCCCTCACCTTCAGGATACAAAGAGTGGTAAACGCTTACTGTAGATGGCTCCAGCGAGATCGTTAATTGATGCTGATTCCATAAATATACCACGACCTTTTTCCTCCCTGCCGGAAGATTGTCCAGGAACTGGGCGCGACGGATGGTGGTGGATTCACGGATGGATGGTACAATGCGATTCAGTGGCACGGCAATATTTCTGATCTGTTGCTGCTTGTCTTCATCGAACACCGCTACGGCCAGCCAGACGTCCTGTGAATTGAGATCCGCATGAAGATTAACAATCATGTCCACAAGGATGCTGCTGCCTGTCGATGAATCCAGAACAGACTCAGCGACATTAAAGTATTCGCTGTTGTCAATTCTTCCTTCCACTGAAAGGTTCGCCCAAAGTTTCCTGTCCGGACGGTGTTTGGGCCTCATTAATGCAATGCCGGTGGCCGACCGGAACGCTACGGTATCATAATCATGCAGACTCCTTCCGTCCACACAGGGGTCAGTGATGAGCCAGTCCGCTGCACGACTGGGATATCCTTCGGACTGCGCTGAATTCAGCTTGCCGCCATGTAAATAGTCATAGTGGTTCCATGTGCTGGCTGTGTAGGTATGCGTTGAAACGGTTGGTGGTGTTTGTCCGGCCGATGTGGCTGCCGCAATGATGTCATAAAACTTTTCCGGTACCGCATCATCCTTCCAGATCCCATGCAGGTGACCGAAATTGAGATGAAAGATGAGGTGGATGAAAAGCACACCTGCAGGAAGCCATACCAGCCGGCGGAACCGGAGGCCTGGAATCCTGTCAATAACCGTATAGAAAGCAAGAAGTACCAATGGGAGATAGTGCAATGCAGCCCGGCCTACGGGATAATTGATGTTCATCACTTTTTTCATGGCAAAAATCCCCACCAGACTGCCACCGTATAAAGCGGTCATCACCAGTGCGGTTGCATTCCACTTTTTCTTGATGGTCAGGTATCCCATGCCAAAGCCGGTGGCTATTAAGACTATGATAAACAGCAACTGACCCCATTCATATCTCCCGAAACTGACATAGCTCATGAAGTCGAAGATCATGTTGTATGTGATGCCCATGTCATTGCCCAGGTACAGACTGCCCGATTCCTTGAGCGCCAGACTGTACCGGATGGCGTGGACAAGGGGCAGGGCAAATAACAGCAGCAGGACCGCGATGGGGGGAAGCCATTTACGGAAAAGCCCGTTAAGACCCTTCTCCGGATATTCGCTCCAGGCCGTCATGTGAAACAGCAACAGGATAGCCGTCAATCCACCCCAGACCATGATGGTGACCATCAACGACAGGTTGGCCCACAATGCCAGGGATGCAAACAAACACCCTTTTATTAAGGACCATGTGCTTATCTTGCGGCAATAACCTATCAGATAATAGACAGCTCCGGTAAGCAGGGCAACAGACAATCCATAACCCCGGGATACCTGAAAGAAATCCAAAAGGTAAGGTGAAGAGACCATAGCCACTATGAACAATAGCTGGCTTGATCGGTGTGCCATATAGTAGGTGGCAATCTTCCTGAGAAAATAAAAGTAGACCAGAAAAGAAAGTACGTTCGGTAGCCTCAGTGCCCATATCTCTGGCCCGAAAATAAGGTAGCTTATACGGGTTAGCAAGGAATTCAGGACATGGTTGTTGGTGTTGAGGTGGGCATAGAAAGGCTGGAATTCGCCGCTTTGCACGTACATGAAAAAGGTGGTGGACTCATCATAAAATGGAGGGGTTGCCACGGACCGCACCAGGAGGTATAGAAAAAGGACCGCACCATAAACCAGGATCGCCTTTTCGGCAACCGAAGATTTGATGGCTGTGGTCGGGATTTTCATGTCAACCGGATTTGATTTTCTGAGGCCCAAAGATAGAATTATTGTGTGATGGAACTTGCGATGGAAATGGCACTTCCCGTTGGGTTGTTCCTGCGGGTAGCAGACCATGGATTTCCGATGTCTGCGTGAAACGGTAAACAAATATATTAGGTGGCCGTTTTACACATTTCGACTTCAAATGATCGTTGGGTGTTCCGTAAGATTGAATGTTTACCGTATGTAAGACGTGTGATAAATTTAGGTAACCTTTGCATTGTTGGTGCGTAAATACCAGACGTCTGTATAACCAAGACCTGCTGCATGACCCCAACCAACATAATCGGGAAACTCCGATCCAGAATTTTGTTGTTGATAATCACGGTGTTAGGACTGATACCGAACCTCCGTGCATCACACATTGTGGGTGGTGAAATGAACTACCGCTGTCTCGGAGGTTCCCTCTACGAGATCAGTCTGACTGTTTTCCGCGATTGTTATACTGCTCAGGCGACCTACGATAATCCTGCTGCCATAGGTATTTTTGATGCCAACAACAACCTGCGGCAAACGGTTTATATCAACCGCGGGACCGTTACCCAGATACCTCCCACCATCAATCAGGTGGATCAATGTGTAAAGATTCCTACCAATATATGTATTGAAACCACAACGTATACCAGGACCGTTAACCTGCCCTCAATTCCCGGAGGATACCAACTGGTATACCAACGGTGTTGCCGGAACCCAACCATTGTGAATGTCCCCAATCCGGACAACGTGGGTGCAACATATTACGCATTTGTTCCACCCACTTCTGTGGTTACCTGTAACAGCAATCCCGTTATCAACGAGTGGCCTCCTGTATTTGTGTGCCGTAATCAGCAACTGACTTTTGACCACTCTGCTACCGATGCGGATGGCGACTCCCTGGTTTATTCCCTTTGTACGCCATACACATCTCCCTCCAGCAACGTGATGCCGCAACCTCCGTTCAAACCACCGTACAATAACATTACCTGGAAAGCTCCTTACACCCAGAACGACCCGATGGGAGGCGTTCCTTTGACCATAGATGCCAATGGTCAGTTGACCGGAACACCCACAAACGTCGGCCAGTATGTGGTTGGGGTTTGTGTGTCGGAATACCGCAATGGGGTATACCTGAGTACCACCAAACGAGACTTCCAGTTCAATGTACTTAACTGTGAAAAGGATGTGGTGACAGCGATCGGCGATTACACCACCAATTGCCTGAACAACGAAGTTACCTTCACCAACAACAGCACCGGTGCCGTATCTTACCTCTGGGATTTCGGAGATACGAGTCAGGACCCTAACGATACCTCTACTACCGCTACACCAACTTACACTTTCCCTGGTCCCGGAAACTATCAGGTGACCCTGATCGGCTACAGTGGAAACAGCGTGTTCTGTAATGATACCGTGAAGAATTTTCCCCTGACCGTCGCACCCTGTACAAGCTGCGATGTGGACCTGGCCAAGGTGGATGCCACCGTCTGTGAAGAGTTTTGTGATACCGTGACCCATGATTGTTCTTCCGTAAGATATGATCGGAAAAGTTCTTCCAAGGGCAGCACCACGGGATCTGCCTGGAGTATTACCTGGAACCACTTTATGGGCCCGGGACCCAACCGGATGCTTATTGTTCCCGTCGTCTACACAGGAGCAGGCTTTCCAACAACGGCAACATACGGAGGGCAGGCACTTACTCTGATCGCATCTCTGTCAAACGGAAATACATCCAAGGTGCAGTTATGGTATCTTAAGAACCCGAGTGTCGGCTCCGCTCAGGTAGTGGTGAACTTTCAGAGTAATGTGTCTCATGCGGTAACAAGTGCCATTTCATACCATTGTGTTGATCAGACCTCACCTTTTTATGCAATTAATTCAAGTGGTTACGGAGTCGGGACGCCTACCTCTTCACTCAGTGGAGGAGGAACCGGTAACCTGATTATAGATGTCATGGGCATCAATTCAAGCTCAACGACTACGGCTGGTGCCGGTCAGTCGCTGAGGTGGTCGGATAGCCAGGGATCTGCCATCTGGGGACACTATTCAGATGAACCTGCCAATGGCGGGAGTGTTACCATGGACTATAACGGTACCGGTACCTGGGCCAAGATGACCCGCTCCCTCAATCGTTCCAATGACGGCGTTCACGAAACAGAGTATTGCACCGGAGGTGGTGTAGGTGATGGGACCATTGACCTTACGGTGAACAGCGGAAATGCGCCATTCAATTATACGTGGGACAACGGCGCCACACAGGAAGATCTGACGGGGCTTCTGCCAGGTGTTTATCATGTTACCGTGGATGACGGTGGAACATGTCAGGATACCGGATCCGTAGTTATTGATGGAAATTCCGTTCTCAGCTTAAGCACGGGAATGACATCTGCAGCTTGTGGAAGTTCCAACGGTACAGCTACGGTTACCGTGACAGGTGGAACCGGACAATACCTTTGGAGCGATGGGCAGACCAATGCCACAGCAACCGGACTGCTTCCCGGAACTTATACCGTATATGTTACCGATTCCGTAGCATGTTCACGCTCGGATACGGTTACCGTTACGGAGGGTACGGTGATTTCCATTACACCGTCTCCAACAGATCTTTTCTGTAATGAAGACAGTACCGGGGTCGTCAGCGTTACACCGAACAACGGAACTGCACCATTCACCTATGTCTGGTCCCCGGGAGGATATAATTCCCAAACGGTATCCGGCCTTCTGGCAGGTACGTATAGTGTCACGGTAAATGATGTGAGCTTGTGTACCGGTACCAGAACGTTAACGATCACAGAACCTGATGAACTGACGGTTGCAGCTACACCTTCTGCGGTTTTATGCTATGGCGATATCGGCTCGATCACACTCACACCCACAGGAGGTAGTGGTGGATATACCTATCTGTGGAGCGATGGTCAAACGGATGTGACAGCCACCGGATTGACGCAGGGCGATTACATCGTCACGGTGACCGACGTTAACGGATGTACATTTGAATTGGAAACAGAACTGCCGGGACCGCTTCCATTATCTCCCGAAGTGATCGATACAAGTACGATTGATTGTGCAGGTAATTTCAACGGTGCGGCAAACCTATATGTGTCCGGCGGAACTGCCGGGTTTACTTACCTGTGGTGTGACGGACAAACCACGCAAAATGTGAGCGGTCTGCCAACAGGAAATTGCATTGTGACCGTAACAGATGCCAACGGTTGTGTGGCCACCAGTTTTCTGGATGTCGTGGATCCGGGTGTCCTCACACTTGCCATGGATACCACCAACCTGGTCTGCACCGGTGATAGCAACGGAACAGCAACCGTGATGCCTACAGGCGGTGTTCCCGGTTATACTTTCCTATGGTGCAATGGTGAGACCACACAAAATATCAGCGACCTGAAAGCGCAAACCTGTAACGTGACGGTTACGGATGCCAATGGTTGTATATCCACGATCGATGCTGAAGTCACAGAACCCGCCGCCATGGCTGGAAATCCTGTAGTGACAAATGTGGCGTGTAACAGTGGCAATGACGGTCAGATCAATCTGGCTACTTCAGGTGGAACTTCCCCTTATACCTATCAATGGGATGACCCTGCAAGCCATACATCAACAAGTGTGACCGGACTAACTGCCGGTTCCTACCAGGTGACCATTACCGACGTCAACGGATGTGTTGGCTATGATACAGCCACCGTCACCGAACCCACGGTACTTGCCGTGAATACATCCGGAAACAACAGCAGTTGCGGACAACCCGATGGAGATGTTACCGCAACACCATCCGGTGGTACTTCCGGATATCCCTATATGTGGAACGATGCCAACAGTCAGACAACGGCCAATGCCACCGGTTTGCCCGCAGGAGGTTATACCGTTACTGTGACTGATGCACAAGGCTGTACGCAAACAGCAAACGTCAACATAAGTGATGATCTGGCACCAACCACATCTACCTCCGGTACCAATCTGCTTTGTAATGGTGATGCCGATGGAACCGCTACGGTCCTGCCTTCCGGCGGTGCACCCGGCTATACCTATCAGTGGAATGACGGCGGCAGTCAGACTTCAGCCACCGCCACCGGACTCACAGCAGGCAATTATAATGTGACCGTTACGGATATGAACGGGTGTATTTCTGCCAACACGTATCAGGTGACCCAACCTACCGTTGTGTCTCTCCTTTCATCCGGAAATGATGAAACATGCACGGCAACAAACGGAACAGTCACGGTAACGGCATCCGGCGGCGTAGGAGGGTATACCTATGTATGGGATGATGCATCCGGTCAGACTACCGCTACGGCGACTGGCCTTCCGGCCGGAACATACCAGGTGACTGCCACCGATGCGAACGGTTGTCCGAAAACCATTTCGGCTACGATCGGCGACCAGCCATCTCCCGTTGCTTCCGCCACTGGAAATGCATCCCTGTGCAATACCGATCCTTCAGGAACCGCCACCGTCACCTTAAGCGGAGGTACATCACCTTTCGTTTACGTGTGGGATGATGGTAGCAACCAGACGACAGCCACTGCCACCGGCTTGATTGCAGGAACATACATCGTTACGGTAACGGATAACAACGGTTGTATTGATACATCGCTGGCGGTGATCTCAGAACCAACGGCATTGTCCCTGTCGTCATCCGGATCGGATGAAACATGCACCAACAGCAACGGTACGGTCACCGTGGTTGCATCCGGCGGTACCTCAGGATATACTTATGTCTGGAATGATGCAGGTAGTCAAACTTCTGCTACTGCGACCGGACTTCCTGCCGGTACTTATATGGTAACCACGACCGATGCAAACGGTTGTACGGATACGGTCTCAGTCATCATCGGCGATCAGGCTTCTCCTCTGGCTACTGCCACAGGAAGTGCGTCGTTGTGTAATGCTGATCCATCCGGAAGTGCGACAGTAACAATGGCAGGAGGTACAACGCCCTTCACTTATGTATGGGATGATGGAAGCGGCCAGACCACGGCAACGGCCACCGGACTGATTGCAGGAACTTATATGGTCACAGTGACCGACGCGAATGGTTGCTCGGATACATCTCTTGCAGTGATCGGTGAGCCTACGGTCCTCGGTATGACGGTAAGCGCGACAACCGCGCTATGCGGACAACCCACGGGAACAGGAACGGCCTCACCTACCGGTGGTACGCCTGCCTATAGCTATCTCTGGGAAGATGGCCAAACCACAGCAACCGCTACCGGTCTGCCAAAAGGATATTCCGCAGTTACGGTGACTGACGCCAACGGATGCATGGCGGAAGACAGCGTTGATGTTCCGGAAACACCATCTACAACAGCTACGACAACAGGTATTGATCTGACATGTTATGGTATTCCGGATGGAAGCGGTACCGCGATTCCGGCCGGAGGCATGGCGCCGTTCAGCTATCTGTGGAGTGATGCGAATAGCCAGACATCAGCCACCGCCACAGGACTATCTCCCGGAACATATATTGTCACGGTCACCGATGTGAACGGATGTGATACGGTTGCAAGCGTGACCATCAGTCAGCCGCCGCAAATGGTCATTGATATCGGAAACGATACATCCGTCTGTGACAATTCCGCATTAACCATTGGGTCCACAGCTACAGGCGGAACACCGGGTTATACTTATCAGTGGAATGATGCCAGCGGAAGTACGACACAATACATCACAGTCGTAAACGGACAAACCACCATCTATACCGTTACGGTAACAGATGCCAGCGGTTGTACCATTACCGATGACCGGTCCGTTGATGTGAACACGGTACCAACGGCGAATTTCTCTTCTACGCAATTGCCTACCTGCGATGGCGTACGATTGACCTTTACCAATTCTTCCGTCAACGGTGTGAACTATATCTGGGACTTCGGAGATGGCAACACATCTACTGAGTTTGAGCCGGAACATGTGTTTGAGTACAGCACCAATCCGGTGATCACACTGGTAGCGACCAACGGTGTGTGTAGCGATACACTGGTGTTGCAGGACTCCCTGAAATCATTTGAGGAATACCAGGTCTTTACCGTGCCCAATGTATTTACACCTAACGGCGACGGACATAACGACTATTTCAAGATCAATACGTTCGGTGAGCTCGCGGAGTGTACGTCACTGAGCATGATCATGAACCGATGGGGTGTACTCATATATGAACCGCCTGCGGGTAAATTGTCGTGGGATGGTATGACAGCTGCCGGTCTGCCGGTACCTGAGGGTACATATTTCTATGTGGTTAAAGTCAAAGACATCGAATACAAAGGATGGATACACCTGATCCGAAGTCATTGATCCCATCCTTATGAAAAGATAAAGCCCCGATCTATTCGGGGCTTTTTGTTTCCTTCGAATTCTTCAAAGGCACCGGATCATAGCCATGGCTTCCCCAGGGATGACATGTTGAAAGGCGTTTCAAGCCCATCCATCCTCCCCTGATCACTCCCCATTCCTTCATGGCGCCGATCATATATTCGGAGCACGTTGGCGTATGTCTGCAACTTTGCGGAAAGAAGGGAGAGATGACGATCCGGTATAACCTGACAGGCAGAATGGCCAGCTGGATCAATAGATATCTGATCGTTTTCATGGATGGTTCACTGGTTGGAGATCCACAAATACGGGAAGATGATCACTGAACCCGCCGATGTATTTCGGTCCGGTGAATGTTCGCCACGGTTTTTGTCCGCCATGCGTGAGGTCTTCAGTCATCAAAAAATCCTTCCGGAATATCTGACCTTCCCCGCTTTTCCATCCTGAATGCCCATTGCTAAGGGACGGGCTGACGATGATCTGGTCCAGGATTTCCCACTGCCCGTCATACCGATGTGTTCCTGTCGTCGGTGGTGCATGGCTCATGGCGTGTTGAAACCGGTGCGGTGGCATCGAGCCGGCGTCGAGTATTTTGGATATGCTGGTGTTGTGAGGACCATCGTTAAAATCACCCATGGAGATGATCATGGCCAGGGAATCCCTGATGAGGATAGAATCCATGCATGCTCTGAGAATTTTAGCGGCCCCGATCCGTTTGTGCTCTGAAACCTGCTGTCCGCCTCGCCTGCTGGGCCAGTGGTTGATGAACAGATGTAGTGTATCGGAGGCATATGCCAATGCCTTGACATATAAAATATCCCTGCTTTGATAATTGCTGTTTGGTGGTACGACGGCAATGGCACTGTCATATAATATGGTGAGGCGATCTTTCCGGTAGATGAGGCCTACGTCAATGCCACGCGGGTCATGTGAGTCGTGATGGATGATCCCCCACGGTTTTGATTTTAACGGGGTACGTGCAGTCAGATCTTCCAAAACCTTTCGGTTCTCAATCTCACACAGACCAAGTGCGGTGACGCCCTGCCATTCGCCCAGGGCCATGATCACCTTGGAAGTGTTTACCAGTTTTTCCTGATAACGGGAATAAGACCAATGCTGTTCACCGGAAGGCGTGAATGCTTCGTCCATAGTCAGGCTGTCATCGGACGGATGGAAAAGGTTTTCAACATTGTAAAACCCTAAACGAATAGACGTCCTTTCATCGTTGCCACGTTCTCCGGATCCCATGCAAAGCCATGCAGGAATGAGCCAGAAAAGCATTTTGAGAAGTGGCGTGCGAGGCATAGTTCAAAGGTATGGAATTAACAGACTGATAAAGATCAGGACGGTGCTGATCTAAGTCATAGTTTGTAAATTGTAAGCCTATTACCTTTCTCCTTTAAATCCGAATTAGCCCAAAACTATGCAAACCGTTGTCATTCCAACCGACTTTAGCGAAAGCGCCAATCATGCCATAAAATATGCCACAGCCCTGTTTGAAGGACAGGATGTGAAGTTTGTTTTCCTGCATGCCTATCAAATCCCGGTAACCGTTCCTTCCACTGTGATCGTAGGTGCGGATATGTTGAAAGAAAAAGCACAGAAGCAGGTGGGGGAGTTGGTGAGTAATTACCGTAACACGTTGAAACATGATGCGGCATCCAATGTGGATGAAGGCGAGGTGGTGGATGTGTTGAACACCTATTTGAAAGAAAATCCGGATGCCATGGTGGTAATGGGTACCAAAGGAAACAGTGTCCTCAGTGAGTTTTTAATAGGAAGCAATACGGTGAATGCCATACGATATGTTCATCAGCCGGTGCTGATAGTACCTAAGGAGTCCAGGATCGAAAAACCCAGGGTGATCGTATATGCTGCAGATCTTGTACAAGGACCGGTGGGTGTGGACCTCACACCACTGACAAGGATAGCGGAGATGACCAACGCTGAGATCCGGGTGCTCCATGTTACGAAAGGAGATTCGGTAGAGAATATCAAAAGCAGAATGGGGGTGGAAGATGCGATTGAAAAAGCATTGAAACACATCATTCATTCCTATCATTATGAGGAAGGGGATGACATCGCCCATGTGATCAGTCAGTTTGCCGATCTGGAGAATGCCTCGATGGTTGCAATGGTGGCACGGCATAATAAATTCCTGGATCGCATATTTCATCAAAGTGTAACAAAGAAGGTAGCGCTGCATAGCAGAATTCCCATCCTGTCGTTGCACGCAAATAGCTAACCATTTACTCTCCAATACATGCATGCCATGGAAAAAATGATCGCCCAACTGAAGGCGACAAAAGGAAAAGGACCGTTCGTCAGTATTGTCTTCCCCACGGACAAGCAATATCCTGATAGCAGGCAGAATGAGATCCGCCTGAAGAATGCCATAAAACTGGCTGAACAGGACCTGGCCGGGAAAACTTCTCCCGAGGTCTTTGAGCGTCTGAAAAAAAAGCTTGAAGCTGATGTGCAGAAAGTTGACCTCGTGCATGTCAGGGAAGGGATTGGTATATATTTTTCCGAGAAGGCTTTTGATGTGGTGGTGTTTCCGCTGCCGGTCCGGGAGAAGGTGACTGTGGGTAAAGCTTTTGACCTCGATGCCCTGGAGTTAAACATACAGGCCCGGCAGGACTATTGGGTGTTGTGTTTGTCAAAAGGCAAAAGCCGGCTCCTGAGAGGTAACAACGATGGGTTGAAGGAGATAGAGGATGAAGTATTTCCCATGCCCTTTGAAAATGAGTTTGAAGTAGGAAAGGCCCGTCCGGCAAAACCGGGTGAGTTTTATGTCAAAGAGGAATCAAAGATCGACCTGGAGCGCTTGGATAGCTACCTGAGAAAGGTTGATCATGCATTGGGAGAGCGTTTGAAAACGGAAGACCTGCCGGTCGTGGTCATGTCCGTTGAGCGCGAGTTGGCCGAGTTCAGAAAGGTAAGTAAGCACAGGCCATCGCTACTCCACGGCATTGCCGGTAATTACGATCGGCATTCACCGGATGAGTTGGCTAAATTGGTTTGGCCGGTGATGAAAGGATGAACTCCTGAAGTTCTTCTGTTTTACACTTCTTATTAAAGGAGGTTGTTACTTTTGTATAAACCTCACCCCCAATGAAAGATACGCTGGATGCCTTCGGGCGACTTCTCACCATCATGGATGACCTCAGGGAAAAGTGCCCCTGGGATAAGAAACAAACCCTTGAAAGCCTTAGACACCTGACCATTGAAGAGGTGTATGAACTGGCTGATGCCATCATGGAAAAGGACATGAAAGGCATCCGCGGTGAGTTGGGTGACCTGCTGCTGCATATTGTTTTTTACGCAAAGATCGGATCGGAGCAGAAGGCCTTTGATATAAAGGATGTTCTGGATGCTATCAGTGAGAAGTTGATCCAAAGGCATCCCCACATCTATGGTGATGTAGAGGTACAGGACGAAGAGGATGTAAAACGGAACTGGGAACGCCTTAAATTAAAGGAAGGAAAGAAGTCTGTACTGGAAGGTGTTCCTGGATCCCTCCCCGCGCTTGTGAAAGCATCACGTATTCAGGACAAGGCCAAAGGAGTCGGATTTGATTGGAACCATAAAGAAGAGGTTTGGGAAAAAGTAAGGGAGGAGTTGGAGGAATTCCGGCATGAAGTGGAAACCAACCCGGAGCATCCTGCCGTGGAGGAAGAGTTCGGGGATGTACTCTTTTCCCTGATCAATTATGCCAGGTTTGTTGGCGTGAATCCCGAAGATGCCCTGGAAAAGACCAACCGAAAGTTTATCCGCAGGTTTCAGGCCATGGAAGATAAGGTAAGGACGCAGCAGAAAAAGCTGGAAGATATGACCCTGCAGGAGATGGACCTGATCTGGAATGAAGTCAAGTAAGTTGATGTATTCCCGCTAAAAAAGGCGCCCCTTGCATAAGAGGCGCCTTTTTTGTTGTTATGATACCGGTGTTTACTTGCCGGAAAGGTAGTTGGCTACGCCTTCATGGGATTCTACCATGGCTTTTTCACCTTTCTTCCAGTCGGCCGGACAAACCTCGCCGTTCTCTTCGAAGAACTGCAGGGCATCCACCATACGAAGTGCTTCTGATACGCTACGTCCGAGAGGAAGGTTGTTGACCACCTGATGCTGAACAATGCCCTTTTTATCGATCAGGAACAATCCGCGGTAGGCGATCATCGGACCGGTGGCTGCGAATTGATCGTTCTCGTCAAACTCGTATTCGCCGGCGAGTACGCCAAAGTTATAGCTGATGGTTTTGGCCGTATCTGCAACGATCGGATAGGTGATCCCTTTGATACCACCATGTCCCTTGTCCATTTGCAACCAACCCCAGTGGGACTGCTCAGTGTCTGTTGAACATGCCACTACGGCAACATTCCGTTCTTCAAAAGCAGCAAGTTGCTCCTGGAATGCATGAAGCTCAGTGGGACAAACAAAGGTGAAATCCTTTGGGTAGAAGAAAAACAAAACGTGTTTCTTGCCCAGGTATTGATCAAGGGAGAAGTCGTTCACGATTTCGCCACCGTGTACTACTGCTTTTGCCTTGAATGACGGTGCTTTCTTTCCTACTAATACTGACATAAATAATAGTTTTGAGTGATGATTATCTGATTCGGGTCACAAAGGTAGTGAATTCCGGGGTTCTTATGGTAAACAAACCACGGCTGAAAAGGTTGTTACAGGCGGAAATAAACACCGAGCGCTACGGCTACCCCCAGCAGGATGATAAGCAGCTTCATGGCATTGAAGCGATGATCATGACTGGATTCAAACAGGATAATGGTTGAAATGTGCAACAGCATACCGGCCACCACCGCCAGTAATATCGGGACCCATATCGCTTCACTGAGATCGTCTCCGAAGCCAAGGCCGGATAGCCACATGCCAGCCGGAGCACTCAAGGCGAAAAGGATCAGAACACCCAGCATACGAGGGGTTTTCACGTTATCGCTCACCAATACAGAGGTCACCACAATGGCGATGGGAACTTTGTGAAGAAGAATTCCTGCAAAAAGCGCCTTGCCAAAATCGGTATGTGTGATATCTCCTCCCAGGGCCATGCCCTCTGCAAATGAATGGATCACCAGACTGAAAAGCACGGGAGCAGTGAAAGTACGGTGGCCCGTATGCATATGACCATGTTCAACACCTTCTGAAAAATAACTGAGCACCAGCTGGATCAGGAAACCGGCAAGTATAAACAGCCCTGACCTTTCTTCCAGGGAGAAGTAGATCTCAGGGATCAGCTCAAGCACACAAACGGATAAAAGGTAGGCACCACTGAAGGCCAGCATCATTTTTATAACGGCCGGCTTGGGCCTCAGGGAGAGTACAATTCCGGATCCAAGCACCACGGAAAATAACAAGCCAATAATGACGGTCAATTGCATAAATCAGGGTTTACCAGCCACCAGGATAAGTCGTTCGGATTTGTCTTTGTCAAATGGATTCAGATCGTAGTCCCCATATGTGGCCCGTATGGTCAAGTCTGTCATGGAAAATAGTGTATGGAAATCGTCAAGTGTCAATGCCCTGACCTTTTCCCGGTATAGGTGATCCTTACCTTCTGCATTGAACGTGATTGATTTTACAAAAAATGCGCCTTCCTTTTCTTTCGTGATATGAAAATCTATTCCCTTTTCCTGAACATCCTGGGTGCAGGGCAATTCTTTGTTTGCCCAATGGGCATTGAAGAAGTCGATGACCAATATGCCACCAGGTTTCAGGTTGTCAGAAGCGGCACGCAAAACGGCCAGGTTCTCCCTCGGATCATCAAAGTAAGCGAAACTGGTAAACATATTCAATACCATATCAAAGTAATTGATACGGAAATTCTTTCGCATGTCATGCACGTAATATTCTGTGCCTTGTGGTTGTCTGGAAGTACAGTATTGAATATTGGAAGGAGACAGGTCTATCCCCGTTACATGGTAGCCCATGGCGGATAGCTGTCTTGTATGACGCCCCCGGCCGCATGCCAGGTCCAGAATACATCCGTTCTCCGGAACCTGTACCTTTTCCATCAACCTGCCAAGAAAGCCGGCTGCCTCTTCGTCATCACGATGACAGTAAAGCATGTGATAATACGGAGAGTCAAACCACGATGCGTACCAATTTGTCACCTGATCTGATCGTCAGTCACAAATGTAGGTAAATAGTAAATAGTAGTTAGTAGATAGTAGTTGACCACTTAGAGTTATTCGGGCTTAAGGTATGTCGTTATCAGGGTATACTGTACGATCGCTTGGATATAGCAGCTTTTTCTCTAACCCCAAAGGGGTGAAAGAATTATAAAAAACAAATACTCCCGAATCCTTACAGAACCCCGCCCCGGCTGATCATCATTCTTTTGGTATATTCAGCAAACCATAGCCGGGGTGGGGTTCCTGAAATCATAAATAAAATCCCGGGCTATAATACTTTCACCCCTTCGGGGTTATCCATCAGAAGGCTTAATACAATTCCGGATATCGGATTGCCTGCGTGTCAGGTATTTTAAGTGGTCAACGCGTTAGTAGCTAGCGGCGCGACCAGTTTCATTGATGGTGGTTTGGAAGAAAGACGGTCAGATATTAGAAGTTAGATGATGTAGAATTATCATTATCATGTCCATGGAATCAGGATGTCAGTTCGGCGAAGATTCCCGGATCGCTCTACGCCCGGGACTTATGTGCCTTTGTCGGGCTATTCTGTGGCTTTCAGCTACTTTGCAGTATTTACGGTTACCAGGACGCTTGTCTGACTTCTCATCTCTAATATCTGATGTCTTATAATCTGGCTACATCATATGTATTGCTTATCATCTTGTCTTTTATCAATTTATAGATGCTTCAGCATCGAATCATTAACTTTACCTCAATGAAATGGGTATCCGGAATCGGCCTCGCTTTGACGATCATCTGCACTCTCGGAAGCTGCAATAACCAACCTCAAAAGCTTAGAGGACTTATCATACAGGATAGAACCGGCCGTCCGGTACCTTTGGCGGATATTCAAAAATTTAAAGCCAACATATTTGTCTTTTTTAGTCCGGAATGCCCGTTGAGCGAAAATTACTCCCTCACGTACAACACGATCTTTGAAGAATTTCAGGACGACCTCACCAATTTCTACCTTGTATTTCCGGGTACGTTCTATACTACCCTGGAGATCGATTCCTTCTGTCAGCGGTTCGAACCTGCGATGACCGTGTTGCTGGATACCGGCTATGCATTGACCCATGCCCTGGGGGCAACCATTACCCCTGAGGCCTTCGTTGTTGATGGAGACGGAATAACCCGGTATAGCGGAAAGATCGATAACTGGGCCTTTTCCCTGGGCAAACAGCGACGCAAGGCTTCAGAACACTATCTGAAGGATGCCATCCATGCCCTGTTGGAAAACAAGGAGGTCGTGAATAAGAAAACCAAAGCCGTAGGATGTCTTATCGAATGAGGTACTTCGTTATACTGCAATGTGCTATACTGGTATGTGTGTTTGTCGGTTGCCAGGAATCTTCACCCTCCGGATCTTCCTTCGATCTGCCCGAACAAATTACTTTTACGGAACACGTCGCTCCCGTCATCTTTAATAACTGTACCCCATGTCACCGCCCCGGAGAAGCAGGGCCTTTTGTTTTTCAGACCTACCAGCAGGTAAGGAAAAGAGCAAAGATGATCCGACAGGTAACAGGAAGTCGTTATATGCCTCCCTCGCCCGCCGACCGTTCTTACCGGCATTTTGCCAACGAACGGGGCCTCACCGACCGGGAAATCGCCCTGATTGCAAAATGGGTGGAAGACGGTGCTACGGAGGGGCCTGCCAAAGCATTGCCGGATCTTCCCCGCTTCCCGGAGCATTCCCAACTGGGTAAACCGGATCTGGTGTTGCGTATGCCACAACCTTACCACATCGAAGGCAACAACACCGACCATTTTATCGTCATGAAAATTCCCTGGGAAATCGAAAGAGATACCTTTATCAGGTTGATAGAATTCGTACCGGGTAACCGGGAACTTTTGCATCATATGAACGGACACATGGTGTCATATCAACCCGATAAGAAAGAGAATGTGTTTGAAGGGCGGATGGCGGTCAACCAGGAAACCGAAGAGATGATCCCCGCTGACATTCACCGTACCCTGGGTCTTCTGATGATGATGGCACCTATCCCGCGCTGACCACCTCCGTTTGCAACTACCTTCCGGGTGTGACACCTCCCGTGTATCCGGGAAACATTGGCGGATATTTCATGAGCCGCAAAGGTGCCCTGTACATCAACAACATGCACTATGGCCCCACACCCCTGGATGCGTCGGACCAATCCTACTTCAATATCTTTTTTGGTGAAAAACCTGAAAGGCCTGTTCAGGAAGTGATCTTGGGTACATTGGGAATATCAGAGATCGTTCCTCCGCTGGTGATCATACCCAACAAGGTGCAAACGTTTACCACCCGGCTGGAGGTGATCACGGATTTGTCGCTGATCACCATCAATCCGCACATGCACCTGCTGGGGAGGTCATTCCTGGCTTATGCCCTTGCGCCGGGAGGTGACACCATTCCATTGGTACACATCCCCAGGTGGGATTTTCGCTGGCAGTATTTTTACACCTTTCCAACCATGTTGAAGATTCCCAAAGGATCGGTGATCGTCGCGCAAGGAGTCTATGATAATACCACCGACAACCCGGATAACCCGTTCGACCCGCCACGTACCATTACCGAACATGACATAAGTATGAAAACCACGGATGAGATGTTCCAGTTTATCATCAGTTATGTGCCTTATGAGAAAGGTGATGAGTTTATATCGTTGGAAAATCCTGTGCATCCCGAAACAGTGAAACCCTGATTTTCTTACTTTTGGTTTGTCATGGATACCGGGAAAATACCACTGATCACTTCTGAGGAGAACAACTTTTATCAGGTGATGTTCGACTCGGCGGCGGAAGGTATGCTGGTGGTGGATCATCAGGGCGCCATCCTCTCTGCGAACCCGA
Source organism: Flavobacteriales bacterium (assembly GCA_020435415.1). Classification (NCBI taxonomy): domain Bacteria; kingdom Pseudomonadati; phylum Bacteroidota; class Flavobacteriia; order Flavobacteriales; species Flavobacteriales bacterium. The sequence goes on along the minus strand of JAGQZQ010000054.1, from coordinate 3,931 downwards.
GGGCTCATGAACTTTTCGGCTTTGAAACAGGGGAGATGAATGGTCTGAAAGTGGAAGCGCTCATTCCGAAAAAATATGCAGGTAGCCATGCCGGTCACCGGGAAGGTTTTCAGAAACATCCCAGCCGGCGTCCCATGGGATATGGCCGAGATCTGTATGCACAACGCAAAAGCGGAAGCACCTTTCCTGTGGAGATCAGCCTGAACCACTTTATACACGGGGATCAGCCACTGACGATGGCGCTTATCACAGATATAACCGCACGGAAGAAGGCGGAGAAAGAAGCGCTCATAGAAAAGTCCAGGGCTCAGACCTATCTTGATATGGCAGAGACGCTGTTTGTGGTAACCGACGCGGATCACAGGGTAACCCTGATCAACAAAAAGGCAACAACGGTGCTGGGGGTGGATGAAAACGTGGCGTTGGATCATCACTGGATAGAGGATTATGTCGCGTCGGATGATGGTAAGAAGGTCCGCGCCATTTATGATGAACTTGTCAGGGAAAGTCCCGGTACGATCAGGACATCTTCCTTTCCTCTTTGTGATACGGCAGGAAACAAACGTATGATTGCATGGCATCACATCCGGCTGGAGGAGGACGAAGGAAACCCCGGAAGTATTCTGAGCTCCGGTGAGGATATCACGGAACAGCACGCTTACCAGGAAAAATTGCGGATCATCAATGCCGAGCTGGAAAGCCGGGTAATAGATCGCACCAGGGAACTGGAGAAAAGCCAGCGCCTGTACAGCACCATCGCAAGGAATTTTCCGAATGGCACCATCAATGTGCTTGATCGTGATCTGGCATATGTGTTTGTGGAAGGAAAGGAGTTGTATAAACTCGGCATTACCAGTAAAGACCTTATCGGAACCCCCATTGCTGAGCGTTTGCCAGTGCAAACGGCAGACCGTATCGTTGGTGAGTTACAGGAGGTCTTCGACGGAAAACCACGGGTGATCGAAGTCGCTCAGCGTGGCAATTATTATGTGCTGAATGCAGTACCATTGTCGGATACCAACGGCCAGATCAACCAGATACTGGTGGTGGAACACAATGTTACGGCGCAGAAAAAGGCGGAAGATGATATGCAGCAGGCGCTGCATAAGGAAAAACAACTGAACGAGCTGAAAACGCGATTTGTGTCAATGGCATCCCATGAGTTCAGGACACCGCTTGCAACCATACTTTCCTCTTCAGGCCTCATCGAAAAACACATGGAGCGTGCCGAAAGTCTGGAGTCATTTAAGGAAAAGGTGGGTAAGCATTTTCACCGGATCAGGTCAAACGTGAATAACCTCACGGGTATTCTGAATGATTTTCTGTCGCTGGATAAACTTGAAGGCGGACTGGTACGTGTTGTTCCAAAAGCCTTCTCAATACTGCAGCTGGAAGAGGATCTGGTGGAAGAGTTCGGTCATATGACAAGGGAGGGACAGGTCATTGATCATGTGCATGAAGGGGAGGATCAGGTGGTGCTCGATGAACAAATGGTCCGTAATATTTTAAATAACCTCATCTCCAATGCCATCAAGTATTCAGGCGATCATTCGACCATTTTCCTGAGAAGCCGACTGTCGCAGGATACACTTACCATTGAGATCGAAGATCAGGGCATAGGTATCCCCGAAAGTGATATGGATCATATGTTCGAGCGGTTTTTCAGGGCCCGCAATGCAACCAATATTCAGGGCACCGGTCTCGGTTTGAATATCGTCAAACGATATGTAGATCTGCTTCACGGTGAAGTATCCCTTCGAAGTGAACAGAATAAAGGAACAATTTTTATCTTGTCATTCCCACGAGAACTACCAAATGAAAAAGAAAATCCTACTCATAGAGGACAATCCTGACGTTAGGGAAAATACGGCTGAAATCCTTGAAATGGCCAACTATTCGGTAACCACCGCTGAGAACGGAAAGGTGGGCGTTGATAAAGCAAAGACCGATAAACCGGACCTTATCATTTGCGATATCATGATGCCCGAACTGGATGGTTATGGTGTGCTGTATATGCTGGGAAAAGATGCCACCACGTCAGCGATCCCTTTTATTTTTTTGACGGCAAAAACAGAGAAGGTGGATTTCCGGAAGGGTATGAGCATGGGTGCGGATGATTACATCACCAAACCATTTGAAGAGATGGAACTGCTCAATGCTGTCGAGACCAGGCTGCAGAAGAGTGAGCGGTTCAGGAAGGCATTTGCCGGTGATGCGGAGGGTCTGTATGAATTTCTGGATGATGTCCGGAACCTTGAGGAGCTGGAGAAACTATCTACAGAAAAAAAACACCGCACATTCAAAAAGAAGGATGTCATTTACCACGAAGGAGATTTTCCCAATGCCTTGTTTTTTATCAAGTCAGGCAAGGTGAAAACCTACAAAATGAACAGTGACGGGAAGGAGTATGTGACCGGACTTCACAAAGAAGGAGACTTTGTAGGTTATATGGCCCTGTTGGAGGAAGATACCTATCAGGACAGCGCCATGGCCCTGGATGACCTCGAGCTGGTGATTATCCCCAAGCAAGACTTTCTGTCTCTGTTATACAACAACCGGGATGTGGCCCAGAAATTTATCCGGATGCTGTCATCCAGCATCATCGAAAAAGAGAACCAGTTGCTCAGCCTCGCATACAATACCGTAAGGAAACGGGTTGCGGAAGCCCTGGTATATCTCCAGAAGAAGTACAAAGAGGATGGTGGCGACAGCTTTCGAATGGCTATTTCCCGTGATGATCTGGCAAGTATCGTTGGTACTGCCACGGAATCGGTGATCCGGACCTTGTCAGATTTTAAGGAAGAATCCCTCATCGAAGTGAGCGGAAGGGAGATCACCATCTTGCAACCTGAAAAGCTGGCAAACCTGAAGTTTTAAGGGGAAGCCACCCGGAAGGAACCATGCGGTTATTCCGGGACTGACAAAAATCATCCTTCACGCTGACTTACTTCATGGAGCTTGCCTTACCATTGCAGGATATTTGCATTATCCGGAGAGGTTTGAATCATGAAAAAGATACTGATACCCACTGATTTCTCACCATGCGCGCAGAATGCGGCGGACTATGCCGTTGCACTTTTCGCGTATGAGCCGGTACAATTTGTTCTTCTGAACAGCTACCTGGTTCCGCATTCCACCGCCGATACGCTCATTACCATTGATGATATTCTCAAGAGAAACTCAGAGGAAAAACTGGCGGAAGAGGTGCAACGACTGCATGCTCTCAATGAGAATCGCCGGGCACAATTTTCTTTCTGCAGCAGGCCAGGAGATCTTACCCTGGTGATCAGGAAGATGGTGAAAAGCCAGTCGATGTCACTTGTGGTCATGGGAACCGGCGGGAATAACGGTATCAGGGACCTTTTGATGGGCACTAATACGGCTTCCGTCATCCGGTCTGCACCATGCCCTGTACTGGCGATTCCTGAAAATGCGCGCTTTGTGACTCCTGAGCATATTGTTTTTGCGGTGGATAAGATCAATCCGCTGATGAACGGAAATCTGGGCATCCTCAAGCATGTCAGTGCGACCTTCCGGTCACACATTACCCTGGTGCATGTGAATACCGGTTCATCTGTTCTGAAGGATGGTGACCGAATCATGGCGGAACAAGGACAGAAGGCTTTCGATAATCGGATATCATTGGATGCTGAGACCGTGGAAGACAAAAATATCATCGCCGGGCTTCAGAAGTATCTGGCAGCTCATGAGGATGTGCAGTGGGTTGTCATGATGCCGGAGAAACATGCTTTTCCGGAGAACCTGTACCATAGAAGCACCACCACCCGGTGGGTCAGTCAGGCGCCTTTACCACTGCTGGCTCTCAGGGAAAGCTACTAGTGATTTCATTCCAATCCTCCGTGCAACTCTGTGAAAACCTCCGTGCAACTCTGTGATAGAAAAAACCCATGTTCACCATGAATCCAGAGAG